>JAQUJQ010000262.1 GCA_028680875.1 Eubacteriales bacterium | reverse complement strand
TTTACATGTGCGACTTTCCCAATCCATTTCAACCGAAAAACCCAAAATCTCGCCCATCTCCTCCGTCAGAGGCATATATGCGGAACCCTGGTACAGAAAAAATGGATCCTCCAAATAATAGTTTGCCAGTCTACTTCCATTGATGTCGATATTCCTATTCAGAAATTGTCCTTCTACGCTCTCTTCAGCAAATATTGTAATGGTGGAAAAAAGCAAAATGGTTACGGAAAGCCACACAGATACCAGCTTCTTAGCCATACCTTTTTTCTCCTTTCTGCATACCCGCAGATGTTGGTATGCAGGTATTCTATAATACCCGCAATATTAGTATGAAGGTATTATACCATATTATAGTAATTTGTATACCCTTTTGGTGAAAGTTCTAATTTTCCGACACGCTCAAACATTGAAATTTCAACGAAACCCCCGACATGGCATCGGGGGTTTCGGAGCTGTAGTTTTATATTTTTCAGAATATTCTTACCTGATTACAACTTGAATTCCGCCTTCACATCAATGATGGCTTCTTCCAGCTTCTTCATGACGATATCGATGGTCTCATACTGGATGACCCCGGGAGGTTCAATCCCCTAATTCCGAAGCAATAATTTAAAATAAAGCTGCGCTTAGCCTTGCAATTGCAAGGTTTTTTTATGATGTTTTTTGTCAAATAAATGTATATTTAGCTTGCGTAGAATGGCGTAATGTGGTATAATCTTCTTGCAATCCATTTCATTTGCAAGGAGTTGTTATCATGTACCTCAAGCAATCCAAATACAAAAAAACTGGCAGAACCTATTTATCCATTGTACGTGGCTATTGGGATAGCGATTGCAAGCAGTCCCGTACTAAAACTATCAAAACACTCGGCTATTTGGACGAACTGGAAAAAGAATATCCGGATCCCATTGCCCATTTCGAACAGGTTGTTGTGGACATGAATCAGGCAGAAGCAGAAGAGAACCAGCCCATAGCAATTACCATCAACCTTTCAGAAAAGATCAAAGAAGGCAGCCGTCGCATGCGATACGGCTATGCTCCACTTTCCAGAATCTATCACGATTTGGCTATCCACTCCTTTGTAAACAGCAGAGCCAGAAGCCTAAATGTAAAATATATCCCCAATAATATCCTAAAGCTGCTTTGCTTTGAACGGTTACTTGCTCCCGGCTCCAAGAAAAAAGCCCATGAAAACAAAAATCGATATTTTGAAAACACCGACTTTTCACTGGATGATGTTTATGGATTTCTTAGTCTGCTGATAAAATACAAAGACGATCTGCAGGTTCATCTGCACCAAAGAATCAAAACCCTATACGAAAGGGCAACGGAACTCGTCTACTACGATGTAACAAACTACTACTTTGAGATTGACGAAGAGGATGAGCTGAAAAAACGCGGCGTATCGAAAGAGCATCGTCCTGACCCCATTATTCAGATGGGCTTATTCATGGACGCCATGGGCATCCCTATCTCCTACCAGCTCTTCCCAGGCAACACCAATGACTGTGAAACGGTACGCCCCATGCTGGCAAAACTGAAGCGGGATTACGAGATCGGGCGTGTCATTATCGTTGCAGACAAGGGGAACAACACGGCAAAGAACGTAAACTACCATGTGATGCGTGGTGACGGATATGTGTACAGCCAAACCATTCGCGGGGGCCAAAAGGAACTAAAGGATTACGTCTTTGATGAAGATGGTTATACCTGGATCGGCGACGATTACAAAATCAAATCAAGAATCTATCCAAGAGAAATTAGCGTCATAGGGAACAACGGGAAGCAAGCAAAAAAGCGAATTGCAGAAAAGCAGATTCTCTTTTACTCAAGGGACTACGACAGGCGGGCAAAAGCGGAACGGGAACCCGCCCTAAAAAAAGCGATGGAGCTGGTAAACAATCCGGCCAAATACAACAAGGCGACTTCTTATGGTGCTGCGAAATACGTAAAGAATCTGGAATATGACAAGGAAACCGGCGAGATTTTAACCTTAAAAAAGATGCCAATCTTCGACGAAGAAAAACTTCGGGAAGAAGAACGCTTTGATGGTTATTATGCCATCGTTACAAGCGAGCTTGACAAATCCGATCAGGAGATTATTGAAATCTACCGAGGGCTTTGGCGTATTGAAGAATCCTTTAAGGTTACAAAAAGCGACCTGAAAACCAGACCGGTTTTCCTATCCCGCCAGGATCGCATTGAATCTCACTTCCTGATTTGCTTTATCGCCCTTACAATCATTCGTATTCTTCAGCACAAACTGAAGGGTAAGTATTCTGCAAACCAAATCCTTGACAGCTTGCGTAACATGGAATGCACCAATGTAGAAGAAAACATTTATATATTTGACTACGAAGACAATGTAATCCGAGATCTGGGAGCTTGCCTTGGAATCGACTTTTCAAGAAAATACATGACCTTTGGTGAAATCAAAAAATCTTTAGCAGACGTAAAAAAGTCTCTGTAACACAAGTACTATGTGCATAAATGAAAAGCCCGCCATGCATTACTATTCCAACTTTGGCGGGCATTTTTTTACTCGTTTTGCTTCGGAACTCAGGTTATGCAACTAAACAGAGGTGATGTAAAGCCCTTTCTCAAAAAAGGACGAAACAGCGGACCCGACGCTAATCGGGCCCGCTCAAAAACTTCCCCGGTGGTGATGGGACATGGTTTTGGGGTTTACTCTATGTAATGATCCAATCCCTAATTCCGAAGCAATAATTTAAAATAAAGCTGCGCTTAGCCTTGCAATTGCAAGGTTTTTTTATGATGTTTTTTGTCAAATAAATGTATATTTAGCTTGCGTAGAATGGCGTAATGTGGAGA
>JAQUJQ010000261.1 GCA_028680875.1 Eubacteriales bacterium | reverse complement strand
GGCTATGACTCAAGACTGACGGATATGCTGGCCTATCTCAGTCGGATATTCTTTTCTCTCAAAGAGCTGGGGCTGGAGAATCACATCATCATAGACCTTGGACTTGTAAATCAGGCTGATTATTACAGCTCATTGGTTTTTAAAGGTTACATTGCCTCCGTAGGGGAACCGGTATTGTCAGGGGGGCGCTACGATGGTCTGTTAAAAGAATTCGGAGATGATATTCCTGCAATCGGTTTTGGGATGAATGTGGATATTTTAATGGCCAATCTCATGAGAGAAAAGGAACCAAATGGAAAGAATGTTCCGGCCACTAAGAATTTAAAAATTGCTTTAACGAAGGGGAGATTGGAGAAAAGTGCAATTGAATTATTCCAATCTATGGGTTTTAATTGTGAAAACCTTCAGGATAAAGGGAGAAAACTGTTTTTATCCATTCCCGGGAGAAACCTTGATATTGTCTTTGCCAAAGCAGGAGATGTGATTACATACGTAGAGCATGGAGCCTGTGATCTGGGGATTGTGGGGATGGACACCATTATGGAAAGTGGTGGCACCTTTTATGAAGTTTTAAATCTGGGTTTCGGGGCATGCAAATTTGTTTTAGCTGCGCCCAAAGGAACAAATTTTTACAGTGGGTATTCCACCAAACGGATTGCCACAAAATATCCGAATGTAGCCAGAGAGTTCTTCGAAGACCAAGGGATGGATGTGCAAATTATTAAAATTGAAGGTTCCGTTGAATTGGCGCCTCTATTATCCCTTGCGGACGGGATTGTTGACATTGCAGACACGGGGACTACGTTAAAGGAGAATGGCCTGGAGGTCATTGAGGAAATTCGAAATATATCAGCCCGTCTGATTGTCAATGAAGCCAGCATGAAGTTGAAAAAAAGAACAATCGATATATTAATCCGGGAAATGGAAAAGAAAGTGAAGAAAAAATTATGAAAATCTTTGAAGCTGATGGAAAACAAGAAATCGATTTTTTCCGTGAAATGAAAAAAAGAGCAGAGGAAGTCAGTCAGGCTACGGATTCGATTGTAAGAGAGATCATTGAAAAAGTAGGCAATAAAGGAGATGAGGCAGTACGTAATTATGGAATTGCTTTTGACGGTGGCTGTCCTGATGAGTTTGCAGTACCTCGGGAAGAGATGAAAAAAGCTTTCGATGATGCAGATCCGGATTTTCAAAAGGCCTTACTTCATGCAAAAGAAAATATTACTCAATATCACAAAAAACAATGTACGAAGGATTATGAAATAAGAAGAGAAAAGGGAATCCGTCTGGGTCTTCTGACAAGGGGCATGAATAAGGTAGGGATTTATGTACCGGGAGGAACCGCAGCCTATCCTTCTACCGTATTGATGAATGCTATCCCCGCCAGGCTGGCAGGAGTGAAGGAAATCATCATGGTGACGCCACCTTCCGTTTCTTCCGGAGCGAATAAAGAGATTATATGCAGTGCCAACCCGGACATTCTATGTGCAGCCTATATAGCAGGTGTAGATCGGGTTTTATTGGCAGGAGGAGCACAAGCCATTGCTGCACTGGCTTTGGGAACTCAGTCGTTTCCCAAGGTGGACAAAATAGTAGGACCGGGGAATATCTATGTGGCAACTGCTAAAAGGTTGCTATACGGACGTGTTGATATCGATATGATTGCAGGCCCCAGTGAAATTCTGATTATGGCGGATGAAAGTGCCAATCCGGCATTTATCGCAGCTGACTTAATGAGTCAAGCTGAGCATGATGTTTTGGCTGCATCGGTTTTATTGACTACAAGCAGGAAGATAGGGGAAGAGACTGGAAATGAAATCCGTCGTCAGCTGGAAGTGTCTCCAAGAAGGCATATTATTGAAGAATCAATCAAAAACTATGGTGCCATTATAGTCTGCAGCAGTAAAAAACAGATGATTTGCCTGGCCAATGAGATTGCTCCGGAGCATTTAGAAATAATGATGGAAGATCCAATGGATCTACTGCAGGATATCCGAAACGCAGGGTCCGTCTTCTGTGGGGATTTTTCACCCGAACCTTTGGGTGATTATTATGCCGGTACGAATCATGTGCTTCCTACATCGGGAACATCTCGTTTTGCCTCCCCTTTGGGCGTATATAGTTTTGTAAAAAGAATGAGTTATACCTATTATTCAAAGGAAGCATTGGAGGATGCACGTAAAGACATAACAGAAATTGCTGCAAAAGAAGGACTTTATGCACATAAGAACTCAATTGATATTCGATTTAAAAAGGATGGGAAATAAATGAGCTATGAAGTAAACATGGGAAATTATGAGATTCGCCTGGATGCCAATGAAAGCTTCCTTGATCCGGGTGAAGAATTCCAACAGGAAATCCGGAATGTAATAACTCAAATTCCCTTGAATCGTTATCCGGACGATAGCTGTATCAAACTGCGGAAGGCTTTTAGCTCTCTTTATGGGGTTGATTCGGAACTGGTGATGGCAGGGAACGGATCTGATGAGTTGATCGGATTGATCATCGGAGGTTTGATGAAGAAAGGAGAAAAACTTCTTATCTTTCATCCCGATTTTTCCATGTACTCGGTTTTTGCATCTACTTACGGTAGAGAACTGGTTTCTATCCCCCGAAGAGAGGGGTATCTGTTAAAATCGAAAGATGTACTTGCAGGAATAGAGAAAACCGGTGCACGAGTGGTGATTTTCTCAAATCCGGCCAGCCCTTTATCCCAGGCTATGAAACGGGAAGAGGGTCTGAATATTGTTGAAAATACTGATGTTCTTGTCGTGGTGGATGAAGCCTATATGGATTTTTCCAATCAATCCATTCTGGATATGGCGGGGTAATT
>JAQUJQ010000260.1 GCA_028680875.1 Eubacteriales bacterium | reverse complement strand
GAAAGATGGTGCCGGGTATGGGTGGTGCCATGGATCTGGTTGTAGGAGCCAAGAAAGTTATTATTGCGATGCAACATACTCAAAAGGGAAGACATAAAATTTTAGACGAATGTACATTGCCTTATACGGCAATTAAGGTGGTAGATATGATCGTTACGGAGATGGGTGTAATGGATGTAACGCCTGAAGGCATTGTCCTGAAAGAAATCCATCCGGATTACACTGTGGAGCAAGTTCAGGAAGCAACCCAGTGCAAACTGATCATCAGTCCCGACCTTAAGCCTATGGTGTAAAAAGACTAGGGGACGTTTTGATTGTCGTCCCCTTATTTTTTGCCTTAAAATGCTTTCTGTAAGAAATCTATAAAACATTCTAAATTTTGGCGGGAAGGGAACATAGCGCGGGCATTATGGGCCTTTCCGCCTCCTTTGCCGCCCCAAACTCCTGCATTATCTCTGACAATTTTACCGCAGTCATGAGATCCGCCACAGTTGAGAATCACAGTATTCTCAAGTGGAGATACTAATACTACCAGATTTTGCAGTTTATCCGGTAATATTCGGCTAAGGGCCAGTAAATCATCGGTTTTAAAGTTGGGATAGATCCGGATAACCGTTTTGCCGGAATTTTCCTGAACAGCGCTCAAAATTTCATTTCTTTTTTCCTCAATAAATACCTTTTTTAATTCATAAAGTTCCTGCCGTATTTCTTTGTTTTTTTGTTCTTGCAGATCAATCTTTCCTATCAAGCTGTGCAGATCGGTGGAGTAGTGTCTACAAAGAGTTTTATTTATTGCGGTCTGATCCAGGCAATGGATGAGAGCATTAGCTCCGGCATCAAAGGTAATACGGGTCATTCCTTTATAATTCTCCCATTTGTAGAGCTTAATGAGACCCACCTCTCCGGTATTCTGTGGGTGGGTACCACAGCAGGCAACGCATCCGGCAGCATAGTTTTCATCCCCAATACTGACAAGTATAATATCTTCGTCTATATTTAAAGCTTTTCGCATTGGAAGGTGTTCTGCCTCCTCCCGCCGATCAAAATAACGGATGCTGACAGGTAGATTGTCCCAAATCATCTCATTGGCTTTCCATTCCGCTTTTTTCACCATTTCATCAGTTAATTGAGAAATCTCCGGGTTTTCCTCCAAATTGATATCGATAGTCATATAGTCGTCTCCCATATGAAAACCCCGGTTTACACCTCCGTAAAGATCGTAGAATACAGCAGACAAAATGTGCTCTCCACAGTGGCGCTGCATATTTGAAAACCGGTGGGGCCAGTTGAGATTACAGGAGACAGTATGTCCTACCATAGCTTTAGCCTGTTCTATGGTTTGTTCTTTATTTAGTCGAATTTGATGATAAATAATCTTTTCCCTTTCAAAAACATAAATAACATTCCATTCGTTTTCAATCAATCCTATATCACAGGATTGGCCGCCTCCCTCGGGGAAAAATATTGTTTGGTTTAAAACAATACAAAAAGAGCTCTTTTCCTCTATTCCTCCTAGAGATTTTATTTCAACAGGATCTGTAACGGTAGACAGCACCATGCTATCGCACTGTTTTTGATAGAAGTTTTTCTGATATAGCTTTATTGTTCTATCCATCATATACCCTTTCAATTTTTTATACCTTAATCCGAATATTTTGTATTATTATAGCATGAAACCACTTTCACGTGTATAATTAATATGACTAACTTGCTATATTTTCCAATACAAATCATATGGGTTTGTCCTTTCGCATATATTAATGCATAGATTTACTGATTTCACTCCGGGAGGGCAAGGGTATGAGGGGTAAATGGAAATGGGGCTTTGGGGTAGCCTTGTCTGCACTTATTATGGTCTTTGTGCTTTATATGGTTCCTATACAGCTTGAATTATTAAAAGAGATTCAGTTAAGAACTGATGCAGATGTCTTATTGTTGGATCCGGGTCACGGAGGATTTGACGGAGGTGCTGAAAGTGCAAAAGGGGTCTGCGAAAAGGATATCAATCTTGCCATTGCATTTCAAATTAAAGAGATGGCGGAGGCAGATGGTCGTAAGGTGATCATGACCAGAGAAGAAGATATGAGCTTATCCTCTGAGAAAAACAGGCAAAGCATACGCAGCCGAAAGACCGAAGATTTACAAGAAAGAAAAAAGATGATCAGAGAGTTGAAACCCCTGCTGGTAGTTAGTATTCATCTTAATAATTTTAAACAGGACCGTTCGGTGCGAGGGGCCCAGACTTTTTATCCTACCGGGAGCGGGGACCCGTTTATACAAAAAGAAAGCAAACGGTTAGCGGAGATAATTCAGTCTAACCTTAAAGCCGGTTTGAATGATGGTACGGATCGGGTAGCATTAGGGAAGAGTGATGTTATGCTGTTTAAGGATCCTGTGGCGCCCATCGTAATCGTAGAATGCGGATTTTTATCTAATCAGGAAGAAGAAGCCCTCCTTATCCAGAAAGCCTATCAGCAAAAACTGGCGGAATCTATTTATCAAGGTATTCTGGAATATACGGGATGGGAAATAAGACCGCCTGTTAAGGTGATTGATACCAGAGATTTAATGGCAAGAACATAGTTTCCTATAAAGGAGAAGATATCTGTGGATAACTTTTTGCAATTATTTGTATGAAACCAATAAAATCCATCAATTTCAACGAGTTCAGGGCATATAGTTTTCCACAGGACCCTTTGGATAAGTTTGAATATAATTGAACAAAAAATGTGGATAAACCATATAAAACTCATATTTTTAACCTTAAAAGGGTGTTGAAGAACGTTCGTTAATCAGCAAACATTAGTTTACATAAAACGTAGTATTGGAAAAGAGGAGACAAGCTATGC
>JAQUJQ010000259.1 GCA_028680875.1 Eubacteriales bacterium | reverse complement strand
ACTATGGTCTTTCCGGTGCGTGGTATACCATATCAAACTCAATTGGTGTTTTAGTTCTTGCTCTTTTTTTCGCAAGGCTATATAGAAGTTTAGATACTGTAACTGTACCTGGTATTATCGGTAATTTCATAGGCAAGGATGCACGTACCGTGGCAAGTGTTATGTTAATTTTTGTTATGATTGCAGTAGGTGCTTCCCAAATCATAGCTGCCGGAACTTTAGGAGTCAGTATCCTTAATATGAACTATAACTTGTCAGTTGTTATTCTGGGTCTATGTTTTATTGCATATACAATAGCAGGAGGGATGAATGCGGTGGGTACTACCAACATCATGCACCTGATCGTTATGTATGGAGGTATTATTATTGCCCTGGTTGTATTGGGAATGAAAGTTGGCGGTCTTGATATCCTTACTACAAAGCTTGACCCCGATACGTACTTTAACCTTGCAAGTATCGGTAGGCCTAAAGTAAGTTCCTGGATCATTGCTTCTGTATTAGGGGCCTGTACTGCCCAAGCAGGTATACAACCAATACTTGCTGCTAAGGATGTAAGGGTTGCCAGAAAATCAGCTTTTATTACAGCTCTCATTGTTGCACCATTTGGTATATTGACTGCTACATTAGGCATGTACGCAAAGATTATGTTCCCGGATCTTGGCAATGCCAAGTTAGCCCTGCCCGCTTTAATGATGTCCATGCATCCGATTGTCGGCGGGATAGTTTTAGCTTCCGTTTTCGCAGCCATCCTGTCTACCATATCCCCGATTATTTTAGCAGCCGGAACCATGTTCACAAAAGATCTATATCAGAGATTTGCAAAACATGAAGTAGAAGACAGAAAATTATTGTTTGTATCCAGGCTTTCTACAGGTATTGCAGGAATTGTTTGCATGATTATTGCCATCACAATGTATAGTACTACAAAGATACTCGATATAGTTTATTTTGCGTACACTATTAGAGGTGCATTATTTATTGTCCTTTTATTTGGAATCTATTACAAGAAAACCTCAGAAAAAGGGGCCATCATTGCAATGATTATAACCGGTTTTGTCGGCTTCTTCTGGGTAGTTTGGAAGAGTATAACCGGATATTTCCCCATCGCTCCCTGGCTGACAGAGACATATGCAGCCGTTATTGCTGCAGCGATCTCAACTTTGTTATTTAGTATTACTTATCCTGCAAAAGAGGAATTAGACCAACAATTGAAACCTCAAGTTGTAAGAGGTTTTGGAAAATAGAAAAAGTCAATATAAAAAGAAAAGGAGGGTATAAAATGCAACTGAAGGATGTCAATTTGACAGCAGAACAAGTAATCGAAATGACTAAGAAGTATATGATCGAAACTTATGAAAGGTTTCCTTTCGTGGCAACAAAGGCTAAGGGGATGTATCTGTATGATCAAAATGGGGAAGCTTATCTGGATTTCTATGGCGGAATTGCCGTGAATAATGCGGGGAGCTGTAATGAAAAGGTAGTTGCTGCTGTAAAGGATCAGGTGGCGGACATTATGCATACCTTTAATTATCCCTATACTATCCCCCAGGCGGCTCTGGCGAAGTTGGTTTGTGAAACCATTGGAATGGATAAGATTTTCTTCCAAAACTCCGGAACGGAAGCCAATGAGGCGATGATAAAAATTGCAAGAAAGTACGGAGTTGATAATTTTGGACCGGAAAAATACCACATAGTCACTGCAGTGAATAGCTTTCATGGCAGAACTTACGGGGGATTATCTGCAACAGGTCAACCTGATAACGCATGTCAAAAGGGCTTTAAACCTATACTGCCCGGATTTACATATGCGGAATTTAATAATCTTGAATCCTTTAAAGCAGCTTGTACTGAAAATACGATAGCAATCATGATTGAGCCCTGTCAAGGCGAAGGCGGTGTATGGCCTGCCACACAGGAATTTATCGAAGGTTTGAGAGAATTCTGTGATAAAAAGGGAATGCTTCTCTTACTTGACGAAATTCAAACCGGTTGGGGTAGGACAGGTAAAATAATGGCATATATGAATTATGGCGTTAAACCTGATGTTGTAACCATGGCAAAAGGAATTGGCGGCGGAATGCCGATCGGAGCTATGTGCTGTACGGAAAAAGTAGCTACGGCAATGAGTCCCGGATCTCATGGAAGCACTTATGCAGGAAGCCCGGTTTGCTGTGCCGCCGCCTACGCTCAGGTCAATGAAATATTGGACAAAAAACTTTCCGAAAACGCTGCAGCGGTTGGCAACTATTTCGCAAAAAAATTGGAAAACCTGCCCCATGTTAAAGACGTTCGCCATGCAGGCCTCTTAACAGGTGTGGAATTTGACTTCCCCGGTGCATTAGACATCAAGCACGGATGTCTAGACAGAAAATTGTTGGTCACAGCTATCGGTAATAGCATCATTAGAACGGTACCGCCCCTTATTGTAACTAAAGAAGAATGTGATAAAGCTTATGACATCCTAAAAGCAGCAGTGGAAACTGCTAGCAAATAGCCTTCTTATAATTGGTACAAATATTAGTTATTACAATTAAATTTGGAGGTATGAAATGGGAAGAAAAAGTTTTGATGAGGTGCTTAAGTATACGGAGTATGCACTAAAAACAATCAGTCAGAAAGAAATGAATGATGAGGAAATGCAATACTTCATCGATCAGGCCAGAAACAATATTGATAATCACATCAATCCCGGTTTCTTAGAATACCGGAAATCCGCAGGTGGTGATCAAATGGCTATGGAGTGGATGGCTCAGGGCGATACCTTTACTGACCTCCACGGGAAAGAGTACATTGACTGTTTAGGCGGATTTGGCGCATTTAACTGCGGGCACAGGCATCCTAAAGTAATCGAAGCAGTAAAGAATCAG
>JAQUJQ010000258.1 GCA_028680875.1 Eubacteriales bacterium | reverse complement strand
CCTTTTTTATAACCTGTTATTTTAGTGATTTCTTTTGCAGGGATCATTTCTAACTTTTTTTCGCCAAAGTGTTTTGCTGCTTTTTTTAGATCCAACTCACAAGATACCGGAATGACACATACATAATATTCTCCGCTGTTACCTTGTGTCACCAATGTTTTATAGACGAAAGCCGGATCCATATCTAATTGTATGGCTACCGACATTCCGTCCAAGAACCCCTCCGGTGCACTATAGGTGTGGGCTTTATATTTAATGTTCTTAGCATCCAGTAAACGTAAAGCATTTGTCTTCGGTTCTCCCATTGTTCGATACCCTCTTTTCATATTTGGATTATTAGGATTTATTCACTAATTTTTAATTATATCATGAAAAATCAGGTTCGGGTTAAAGGATCCGTTATTCCAATACACTCCCATCTGTGGAAAGAGTGACGATTTGCCACGGAATCATCTTTCCGCTGTTTTTCAGTGCCTCAATTACTGCATGCTCCAAACCGCCACAACAGGGCACCTCCATACGAACTACCGTTACGCTTTTAATATCGTTCTCATTTATTATTGCAGTAAGTTTTTCAGCATAATTTCCTTGATCCAGTTTAGGACATCCGATGAGGACAACCCTGTTCTTCATAAAAGTATTGTGGAAATCACCGTGGGCGTATGCTGCACAATCAGCTGCAATCAACAAATTAGCATTTTGAAAATACGGCGCATTGATGGGTACCAATTTGATCTGCACCGGCCACTGCGTCAGTTGACTCTCTGTAGAGGTTTTCCTCTCAGAGGCAACCGTAGCCGTAGAACGTGTAATACTTCTGGCATTGGAGCCGGGACAACCACATGGCAGCTTTTTATTCTTTTCTTCCTGCCTGGCTTTTACCGCTTCTTCATCATAAGCAGCGGCTTCTCTCTCCTCAAAGGAAATCGCTCCTGTAGGGCAAACCGGAAGGCAATCACCTAAACCATCGCAATAATCATCCCGAATCAGCTTAGCCTTTCCGTTAACCATGGCAATAGCCCCTTCATGGCATGCCTCTGCACACAAACCGCATCCATTGCACTTTTCTTCATTAATTTTAATTATTTTACGTATCATCGTTTTATCTCCTTCCTAAATACAATTTAATCTTTTATTTGCTTTACTTTGTGAGTTTATTGTATTATACTCTTATTAATAATTCTGTTGCATTTGCAACAAAGGAGCAAATATTTATATGTATGATTTAATTGCAAAAACTCCATTATTTAAAGGTATTAGTATAAATGATATCCCATCAATGCTTAATTGTCTTGGAAGTCAAAAGCTTACGTATGAAAAAGACTCTTTTATTTTCTTGGCCGAAGAATCCCGGCCCAAAGTAGGAATCATGCTCTGCGGAAAAGCCCAGATTATTAAGGAAAACTATTTTGGAGACCGAACCATCATTGGGAGCCTTGAATCAGGAGATATATTCGGAGAAACCTACGCATGCATGGGTCTTTCCGAAATCCCTGTTTCCGTCCTTGCAACAGAAAATTCTCAGGCTCTGTTGCTTGATATGCACAAAATCACCCACACCTGCCAATCTGCTTGTACCTTTCACCATCAAGTGATCACAAATCTCCTGAAAATCCTGGCAAAAAAGAACACCCTACTGAACGCAAAGATGTCCTATATCACCCACAAAACCATTCGGGGACGCCTGGAAGCCTATTTCAATGATCAGGCTGAGAAAACCCATTCCCTTGAGTTTAAGGTCCCATTTAATCGAAATGAGCTTGCTGACTATCTCTGCATAGACAGAAGTGCCATGTGCCGTGAGTTGAGCCGTATGAAACAGGAAGGCTTGATTGATTACCACAAGAACAGATTCCGTGTAAATTGGGCATAAAAATACCCGGTAGAATCATCATCCTACCGGATAACTATACTAAAGATTTATAAGCTAAAGATTTAATTGTAAACTTTGAATGGCATTTTTTGCCCACATTGAATCTTTTAAAACAGCCCTGCCTACTCCGATAAAATCGGCTTTCCCCTCTGCCAGTAGCGCTTCTGCCGCCCCGGCTTCCTGTATTCCACCGGTTAAAATGACCGGAATGTCCACCGCCTGTTTAATTGCATAGGAAAGAGGTGCAAAATATCCCTGCCCTGACAACCCTGCCACATCGTATCGGCATAATCCTCCGGAAACATCCAATATACAGACTCCTGCATTCCTAAACTCCCTAGCAGCCTCTATACTATCTTCGATTCGGGTTCCCCCTTCCATATAGTCAGCTGCACCTAGTCTCAGCAATATGGGGAAATCCTCTCCCAGCGCCTCTTTTAACGATTGGACGATTTCAAGATGTATTCGTATACGATTTTTTAAATCACCCCCATAGGCATCTTTTCTTTTGTTAGTTAGAGGTGAATAAAACTGATTCAACAAATAACCATGGGCACTGTGAATTTCCACTCCGTCAAAACCTGCCTCCTTTACACGAACAGCTGCATCTGTAAAGGCCTTGATGATTTCCTTAATATTATCCTCCGTCATTTCTTTTGCAGGTATCTCACCCGGTGGTATCTGAATCCCTGATGGACTCAAAGGCCTATCCTTGCTTTCCCTAAACCTTTGACCTCCTGAATGGCTGATCTGCATAACACATTTTGTACCGTTATTATGAATGGTTTCAGCCAGTTTTTTTAAACCATCAATATCCCTGTCCTTAGATACGGATAACTGTCCTTCCTTTAATTTTCCGTCTTCTCTAACGTAACTATGCTCGATGATAATAAGAGAAAAATATCCTCCTGATGATTTCTCATCGTAATATTTTAACAACTCCTCACTGACAAATCCGTCTTCGCCGCACTTTGAGGTAGCCATAGGCGGCATTACCA
>JAQUJQ010000257.1 GCA_028680875.1 Eubacteriales bacterium | reverse complement strand
TACCCCCTATATACCCTGTAAAGATAAAATCAACTCGTCAAAAAAACAACCTATCAAAGAACTTATTTTGTTTATTTTATTAATGATCAGTATTTTGTGCCAGTTTGTTAACTAAACGACATTGAATGATATTTCATCAAATATAATTTCTTATATTTGATACTGATTAGTTGCCAAATTGTTAAACTATAGAAAGTTCGATTACCATAGTCTATAGTAGTCGTATTATTTAATAGATGTATTGCATTTATGAGTTGAACGCAGCAAAACAAAACTAAATCCATTAAAAAGCATTGTTGGCGGGTATACAGCGTATTGAATAAAAAGAATATTTTGAAGAATGCTTTTCATATAACTTTCACGATTAAAAATAAAAATGACATGGACAACAAGAAGGACAAAATGAAGATGGAAAACCCTATGGATAAAAATAATTTGGGTGATCCAATTCCAAGTAGAAATCAAAATAAGGGAAAAGATCCTAAGCTGAAAACCGCAGCAGGCGCTCCGGTAACAGATAATCAGGATACCATGACCTCTGGTAAACGTGGGCCTGTTTCTTTACAAGACACCTGGTTTTTAGAAAAGATGGCGCATTTTGATCGCGAAGTTATACCCGAGCGCAGAATGCATGCCAAAGGATCTGGTGCATTTGGAACATTTACGGTTACACATGATATTACTAAGTACACAAAAGCTGCTATTTTTTCAAAAATTGGCAAAAAAACCGAAATGGTCGCTCGTTTCTCAACCGTTGCCGGTGAAAGAGGGGCAGCTGATGCAGAAAGAGATATTCGTGGGTATGCACTAAAATTCTATACCGAGGAAGGCAATTGGGATTTGGTAGGAAACAATACCCCCGTATTTTTCTTTAGAGATCCCATGAAGTTTATTGACTTAAACCATGCCATTAAAAGAGATCCACGTACCAATATGAGAAGCCCAAATACCAATTGGGATTTCTGGTCGTCCCTGCCGGAAGCACTACTGCAGGTTACCATTATTATGGGCGACAGAGGAATTCCTTCATCTTTCCGGCATATGCACGGATTTAGCTCCCATGCGTATAGCTTTATTAATGCTAAAGATGAGCGGGTGTGGGTTAAGTTTCATTTTAGATCACAGCAGGGTATAAGAAATCTAACGGATCAGGAAGCAGCAAAGGTAGTTGGAATGGATAGAGAATCTCATCAGCGGGACCTTTATACAGCCATTGAAAAGGGGAAGTTTCCTAAATGGAAAGTCTATGTTCAGATTATGACTGAAGCACAAGCAGATGCCATGAAAACCAATCCTTTTGACCTAACCAAAATGTGGCTAAAAAAGGATTTTCCGCTAATACCGGTAGGAGAATATGAGTTAAACCGGAATCCGGATAATTATTTTGCTGACATCGAACAAGCCGCTTTTAATCCTGCCAATGTAGTTCCAGGAATTAGCTTCTCTCCCGACCGTATGCTGCAAGGGCGACTGTTCTCTTATGGAGATGCGCAACGGTATCGTCTGGGTGTAAATCATCATCAAATACCAGTAAACTCACCCAAAGCAGTTAAAAATCCACACAGCTTCCATCGCGACGGGCAGATGCGTGTGGATGGAAATCTGGGAAGCGAATTACATTATGAACCCAATAGCTATGGAAACTGGACGGATAACCCAAAGGACAATCTGCCGCCAGAAAAAGGTGGGGATGTGTATAGATATGACTTTAGAGAAGATGATTCGGATTACTTCACACAACCCGGTCTCCTCTTTAGAGCCATGACAAAAGATCAACAACAGGTACTGTTTGATAATACTGCAAGAAATATGGGCGACTCAACGCTACAAATAAAGCACCGGCATATTTACCACTGCTACCAGGCAGATCCTGCATATGGTAAGGGAGTAGCAGCGGCCATGAATATTTCAATTGATGATGTGGATCTGAACCTGCCAAAGAGAGATTCTCATGAAAACCAGCTCAAGGCCAACAATATGCACCCAGAATTAAACATACCTACTGCACCGGCAGACCCCGGAGTTGAAATCGATACCAACACAAAGGATTATATTGATCCTTTAGATGACCCGTGGTTGCTGTAAAATTACAGATCAACATTTTTTTGGGGAGAGTTTAGATAAAGTGTGTTACTTTTCTGAACGCTCCCCTTTCAGCAGGATCACTTAACAACAGAAGTATTTAATAAGTGGGTAGCACCTGGTAAAATGATTGGCGAATTGTAATAACAAACAATGCGGTTACGCAACGCATTGTATTCCAAGATAATAACAAACCATTAAAAAAACAACAGAATGAAAAAATTGAAGACAACATACATGGGAATCGAGCTTGATAATCCGATAATATTAGGAGCATGTAGCATGTCTAATGATACTGACAATTTATTGAAAGCTGAAGATAATGGGATAGGAGCAATTGTTTTCAAATCTTTATTTGAAGAACAAGTGCAGCTGGAACGACTGCAGCTGGAAGAAAGGTTAACGGAGTATGACAATGTTCATGCAGAAATGATTACAACACATCCTAATATTGAATTTTCTGACACAGAAAAGCACCTGGTACACCTGCGTAAAGCAAAAGAGCGCCTTTCAGTTCCATTAATTGCCAGCCTTAATGCTGTAAACCAAAATTCGTGGCTCGAATATGCTAAGGAACTGGCACAAACAGGTGTTGATGGGTTGGAACTGAATTTATACCAAACTCCAACAGATTTTGATAAGGAGTCGAAAGAGATAGAAGATTATCAAATCAACATTGTCAAAAAGATTAAGGAGACCTTATCGCTACCAGTGAGTGTGAAACTCAGCTCAGAATACACCAACGCATTGTCTTTGATAAAAAAAATGGATGCTGTGGGTGTTGATGGTTT
>JAQUJQ010000256.1 GCA_028680875.1 Eubacteriales bacterium | reverse complement strand
AACATGATAACTGGGCTGACCCCGGTCTGTGCGACTACGGAATTTGTCCCATACTTTTTCATGCATTCCTGGTTGTCAGCGATTTGATAAAGGTATACTGATCTCCTCAAACCATCCTTTTTACCGGTTATCCATGCACCGGCGCAGCCTTTCCCTATCATGGTTGCTGCAGTTTCTAAAGGATTGGGAATTACTTTGACTAAAAAGTCTCTCGGTGCAATCTCTTCATTCCCAACTTTAATTTTCTCTTTTGCCTCGTCCATACCTACGTCTCTCAAGTTCAAGAGCAGCTGCCGCATTTCTCTTGGCAAACCATACTTAAATGTAACGCGATTACAGTCAATTACTCGCGGTACCAGTGAAATTTCTTCATGCTCTACATTGACAACCTCTACATCGCCAATGCCTCCCGGGAAACAAAAAGTTTCAGGCTCGGAGAAGTTCTCTGTAGCAAACCAACCTTTTTTCTTTTCCCAAACCAAAGGTGGATTCAGGCACTCTTCGATAGTAGTCCATACGGAAAATCCGAATCCGGCGGCCCCATCATAGCCCGGAATCACATAATTATCACCATCTCTTACATTGACTTCATCAATTTCGTCAAAAAGATGTTTTGCCGCATATTTAACAAATACATCGGACATACCGGGTTCTACTCCGGAACCGACCAGTGCCATAAGGCCTTTTTTCTTCCATGCTTCATGCCTTTCAAACTGATAGTCACCCAATTTGATATTAGCCAGCTCAAAAGGTTTTTCAGGATGCTTTTCACTAAGTGTCATGGCACAGTCCGTATAGCCTATTCCCAACTCAAAACAGGTATCAAAAATAACCTTATTATACTCCGGTTCTACTACGTTTAAGATCCATGTAATACCATGTTTTTTAACTACTTCCTTTATTAAATTTGAATCCTTAGCATTAATTTTTTCCGGTATAAAACGTGGATCATTCAGGGATTTGGCAATTTCTTCTGCCCTTGCTAAATTGTAGTCTGACAGAACAATCTTTTCAGCCCACATACCTTCTTTGCCTGCTCTTTTGATAATCTTGGCAACAGATGTTCCTACGCCGCCAACGCCGATAATCAATAGTTTCATTATACTACCTCCCTCATATAATAATTCTTTTGTCTAAAATATCATTACGATTTATCTTTATCCTACTATATATAATCTGAATATTCAATCATATGTTTGCTCAAAAAATGTATTACTTTGCTGAATTGAAAGTATTAAACCGGATCAATTAGCACTAATTCTGCACTGAAACCGAACAGGCTGGATTGAACATTTAAAGAGTCGGTAACAAACTGGCTCTCAACAGACAAAGAAGGTGATTCCTCCCATTGTTTGACCACTTCAGATCTTTTTCCATAATTCCCTTCATTTCCTGAAGCCTTACTTCTTGCCAAGATATTTTCCCTTGAAAGATAACATCGAGCAATCCGAAATTTCCCCGACAACCCTAAGAGCTTAACTAGAATTTCAACTCGTTCTGTATAATGTTCAACTCTATCCTCCATCTCTACCGGAAATATGTCCTGATCGACTTTATTGAAAAGTTTGTCGTCAACATTATAAAACAAAATACTATAACCTTCCGAACGAGAACCCTTTTTAGAAATATAATTGGAACTTGTAACCAAATAATTTGAGCCGACCTCAACAAGTTCTTCCCCCAGTTCCTGCAGCAAGCAGAACATAGGGGACACCGGCTCTAATAAATCGGGATCCGGGTAATGAGTCGGGGGCTTATTCTTTTCTTTTATATCTAATTCTACCGTGATAATAGTTTCTTTTTTACTATGGGAATCCTCATATGCTTTTTTTGCATGTTTACGGATCATTTTTTCAATTTGTTCAGCCGATACAGATTTTATACAGGCAGAGGTCTCACGGCTTTTTACATGACCGGTATATTTCTCCCTGTATTCAGCCGGATGTATACCAAACCATTTCGTAAAATATTTTATGTAATATCGAACAGCCGAAAAGCCGGATTCAACAGAAATGGCTCCGATTTTTTTATCCGTTCCCAACAATAATTTTTCAGACTCTTCAACCCGTATAAAACTAAGGAGCTCCTGAAAACTAAGGCCGGTAGCAGCTTTAATCACATGAGACAGATAATAAATGCTTAAATGCTCTCTCTTTGCAATTTCATTTAAGGTCAATCTCCGGTTATAATTTTCATACATATAATCAGTGATACGGCTCATACGACCTGCCAATATCTTATTACCCTTATTTTTGGTCTCATTGATGAACCGCCCGTCTTCCATTGAGAAATATTGGAAATTTGTTATCAGACAGTCTATAAGATTATGGGTGTTTTCAATTATTCTTCTTTCGTAGCCGGGTTCATTGGACAAAAACTCAAGCATAATAAGGGCAAGAATCCTCCGTAAATCATCCAGGCTCTCATCATCTGTATCCTTTACATCCGTTACAAAGAAACTGTTAATTAGAATATCATAATACTTGCAAAAATAATCCAGATCCAACTGCATCAGCATAACCATGTTGGATTCCCCCGTATTATAATAGCTATGGATTTCTCGGTCATTAAGAATAAAGATATCACCAGGATTCATCGTATAGGTATAATAACCGTTTTTTAAAGTGACCGTACCATCTAACACAAAGGCTACCTCCATGTCATCATGAAAGTGAATTGGGTAATCTGCAATATCGACAACAGAACAGTTGACAGGCAACCCTACTTTATAGAAAATCTTTTCTTTTAGCATAGCTTGTCTCCTCTTTTCCAATACTACGTTTTATGTAAACTAATGTTTGCTGATTAACGAACGTTCTTCAACACCCTTTTAAGGTTAAAAATATGAGTTTTATATGGTTTATCCACATTTTTT
>JAQUJQ010000255.1 GCA_028680875.1 Eubacteriales bacterium | reverse complement strand
ACTGGATGAGCCATCATCCCTGGATCATACCGGAGCCTTTTACTCCGGAACCTTGTGAGACTTATTCAAAAGAAGACATTGAATACTGGGTTGCCGCATTGCGACAGGTAGTAGAAGAAGCTTACCAAGATCCTGAATTTGTACTAAACGGTCCATATAATCAAGTGGTGGGGCAGATGACGGACATGTCTATATTGGAGGATCCAAAACGATGGGCTCCTACTTGGAGAGTTTATAAAAGAAAGTATGAATAATTATTTCGGTGTCTTTTAAAGTCAGGCACAGTATGCTATATTAATAACTAATTTAGCATACTGTGTTTGATTTGAGGTTGATCTGTTTACCAGAAAAATTAAAGAGAAAGAGAAATAATATGGAAAAAAAGAAGGTAGGATTCATTGTAAATCCATTGGCTGGAATTGGTGGAAAAGTAGGCTTAAAAGGCAGTGATGGGATTAAAATCGTAGAAAAAGCTCTTTCTATGGGGGCTGTTCCGGAGGCTTCTAAAAAAGCGAAGAAGGCATTAGAACGTATTATGGGATTGGGATCGCAAATCAAAATTGTAACCTACCCGGGTCCCATGGGGGAAATAATTACTAAAGACTTGGGATTTGAAACTGAGGTATTGGGAACACTGCAAGAGGATCGTACTACTCCACAGGATACGGAAAACGCAGCAATAGAATTGAAGATGGCCGGCGTTGGCTTTATTCTGTTTGCAGGAGGTGACGGTACTGCTCGTAACATTTATAATGCCATTGGAAACAGTTTGCCGGTTATCGGGATCCCTGCAGGAGTTAAGATTCATTCGGGAGTTTATGCGGATACGCCTGCACATGCCGGAGATCTTGCCTTATTGTTCTTATCCGGAAGTGCAAGGATACAGTTAAAAGAAGCTGAGGTTATGGATATTGATGAAGAAGCCTTTAGGCAGGATCGGCTTTCTACAAAATTGTATGGTTATATGACGGTTCCCAATGCCCGAAATTTAATGCAGAGCGCCAAGGCAGGCAGTGTTACTACAGAGAGAGAATCAATGATATCTATCGCATCTCATATTATCACTCACATGGAAAATGATGTGTGCTATATCATTGGGCCGGGAACCACAACCCGGGTAATTATGGATACACTGAATTTGAAAAACACCTTATTGGGAGTGGATGTGGTTCTGGACAGGCAATTAATAGGATCTGATGTAAATGAAAATGGGCTTTTGGAGTTGTTAAATCAAATGGAGAATAAGGGCATCCAGTCCAAGATCATTGTAACGGTAATCGGTGGACAGGGTTATGTTTTTGGAAGAGGAAATCAGCAGATTAGTGATCGGGTAATTCGAAGGGTGGGAAGAGAAAACCTCATTATTGTGGCCACCGAAGGAAAAATGATTGCTTTAAACGGTAAACCTCTTTTGGTTGACACAGGAAATGAGGATGTCAATAAAATGTTATCGGGTTATGTAAAGGTAATTACAGCCATGAATCGGGAAATGGCCTATAGGTTGACTTATTAAATATGATTTATTCTAATAAGACAAGGGGATGTCTAGACAGACATCCCCTTGTCTTATTCCACCGGTAGTCTTTTCCAGCTTGATGCGATCAGACAATTCCGGCGGGTTGACTTGGCTAAAATGAGGTGTATACTTTTTCTTGAGGAGTGGTGATTTTGAATTTTTCAAGTAATATAATTCTTAATACATATTCTATAGTTATATTAATAATTATTCTAAACCATACTTTCAAAAGTGCTGTAAAAGATACTGTACGGCATAAGCTTTTTATTATAATGTTATTAGTTACTATTTTAATGCTTGTTGTTGATATATTCAGTAGATTTGATGGGAATCCCGATTCAATCTATTCTGTCTTTAACCATTTCGGTAATTTTTTAATATTCCTGTTAAGTCCTGTATTGCCATCGTTATGGTTATTATATGTGTATGATCAGGTTTTTCATGAAAAGAAAAAAATGAAACGTTTATTCTACCCGTTGATTACTATCAATGCAGTAAATGCAATTTTACTAATATTGTCACAATTTTTTGGGTGGTTTTATACAATCGATTCAAATAATATTTATCACAGAGGTCCCTTCTTTCTAATCCCTATTTCATTTACATTTGCATTGATTTTTATGGCTTTTACTGTAGTTATAGTAAATCGAAAAAAAATAGAAAAGAAGTATTACTTTTCTCTTCTGTTTTTTGCAATACCACCTTTTACATGTATCATTATGCAAATAATCCTTTATGGCTTGTCACTTATACTGAACAGCGTTGTGATATCTATATTGATTGCTTTTCTTTATATTCAGAATCAGGATATGCATACTGATTTTCTAACGGGTGTAAATAACCGTAAGAAGCTTGAAGCCTATTTAAAGAAAAAAATTAACACAAGCAATGAGAATAAGACTTTTTCAGCTATTCTCCTAGATATCAATAATTTTAAATCAATAAACGACACCTTTGGCCATGATATGGGAGATGACGCATTGGAGACGGCTGTAAAGTTACTGAAGAGCTGTCTTAAACCAAGTGATTTTATCGCAAGATTCGGTGGTGATGAGTTCTATATTATTTTAGACGAATCAAACAGGGATGAGTTAGAGGCAACAGTTAGCAGGATCAATAACTGCATTGAAAAGTATAATGAGACAAGCTTAAAGCCATACAGACTGGGTTTTAGTATGGGTTATGCCGTGTATGATTACCGTTCACAAATGGAAAAAGAGCAATTTCAAAAACAGATCGATACTTTAATGTATCAGAACAAACGTGCAAATAAAGAATTATAAAGAGTGATAAAAAAGACAAGGGGACGTTTAGACTGTCTTGCCGGCAAGACAGTCTAAACGTCCCCTTGTCTTTAATTCTTATATACT
>JAQUJQ010000254.1 GCA_028680875.1 Eubacteriales bacterium | reverse complement strand
AATTACTGGCTTAGGAAAGGTGGGAAAGAGTATGCTTATGAAGGCGCAGGTTCTAAGCGACGAGGAAAAACAAAGAATACATAATAAAAGTGTAAAAATATTGGAAGAAGTCGGGGTAAAATTTCCAAGCGAAAAGGCACTTTGTATTTTGGAAGCCGGTGGTGCCAGGATAGACTGGGATAAGCAGGTGGCATATATTTCCGAAGATATGATCGGAAGAGCGCTTCAAACAGTACCGAAAAGCTTTACATTAGGAGCGAGAAATCCGGAGTTTGATTTTATGATGCCTTCAGCTTATTCTGCATTGAATTTAGACGGCTGTGGTGTAAATATGCTTGATTTCAATACCGGAAACAGGAGAGCCGCAACACTAAAGGATGTGGCAGATTCTGCACGGATATTTGAAGAGATAGAATTGGGCCGTATACTATGGCCGCCGATTTCCCCTTGTGATGTACCTAAGGGCTCAAGAAGTATAATCAGCACCGGGACTGCATTTGTGAATACAAGCAAGCATGTGCAGGATGAGGTGAAGGACATAAGGGAAGTCTATTATGTAATGGAAATGGCAAAGGCTATCCTGGGCAGCATGGAAGAAGCGATAAAGAGAAAGATTTACTCAGTTACTTATTGCACGGTGGCGCCTCTTTCACACGATGGTGAGATGCTTGAAGCCACTATGGAATTAAGTAAATATGAAGCGCCTATATTGATTCTTCCCATGCCGGCCTGCGGCAGTACAGGACCGGCAAGCCTCTATTCAAATATAGCAATTGCCAATGCCGAATCACTGTCTTCGATTGTGCTTTTTCAGTTAGTAAATCCGATGACGCCACTTATCTACGGCAGTGCACTCGGTATTATCAATATGAGGAGCGGAATATTTCTTGAGGGAGCCCCGGAAACGACTTTACAATTGACAGCTATGACGGAACTGGGAAAATACTATGACCTGCCCACAAACATAGCAGGCTGTCTTACGGATGCAAAAGAACAAGGAATGCAGTCTGTTTTAGAAAAACTTCTTACGACAATGCCTATTGTGCTTGCAGGAGTTGATGTGGTGCAAGGAATAGGGCTTATTGAAAGCAGCATGACCATGTCACTTGAACATATTATAATTGATGGAGAGATCGGAAACCTATGTAAACGGATAAGAGAGGGCATTGATACAGATGAGGCTAAGAATTATTATGAAGACATCAAAATAGTCGGGCAGGAGGGACATTTTCTGAAACAGAAGTCGACGAGAACTTCATTTCGGAGCAGTGAATTTTACATTCCGGAATTATGCGACAGAGGTTCTTATGATGAGTGGGTAACACTGGGTTCACCTACTATGTTGACCAAGGCTCACGAGAAGGCTTCCCAAATACTATCAGGGGAAATAAAAAATCCTCTGGATCCTTCCGTTAAAAAGATAATTAAGGAAATCATCGAGGAAGCTAAGGCAAAATTAGGTTAGGGACAGGAAACCTGTCCCCCTTTACTATACATTAAACAGGAAGTGTATTACATCTCCGTCTTTAACTTCATAGTCCTTGCCCTCTGAGCGTACAAGACCTCTTTCCTTGGCTGTTATCATACTGCCACATTCTATAAGCTTTTCGTAGGAAATGGTTTCTGCTCGGATAAAGCCTTTCTCGAAATCAGTATGGATTTTACCTGCTGCCTGAGGCGCTTTAGTTCCTCGGGTTATGGTCCAAGCACGAACCTCAGGAGCTCCTGCTGTAAGGAAAGAAATCAAGTTTAACAAGTGATAGGAAGCCTGGATAAGCTTGTTTAATCCGGACTCTTCAATACCCAGATCCTCTAGAAAAGCAACTCTTTCATCTTCCTCCAGTTCAGTAATTTCTGCCTCCAGTTTGGCACAAAGGGTGATTACTTCAGCTCCTTCATCAATCGCATAACGTTCAACCGCTTTTACATGGGAACTATCGGATTTAAGAGCCAATTCCTCCTCAGAAACATTGGCTGCATAGATGATGGGTTTTGAGGAAAGCAAATCCAGTGATCTTACAAATTCTTTTTCTTCTTGTGAGAGATCCATGGTTCTTGCAGATTTACCTTCTTCCAAGGTCTTTAATATACGATTTAATACATCCAGTTCGAAATCTCCTTTTAGGTTTTTTTGTGTTCTTTGGATCCGCCGTTCTATAATTTCTAAATCGGAGAAGATCAGCTCCAGATTAATGGTCTCAATATCGGAAAGAGGATCTACCTTTCCGTCTACATGGACTACATTCGGGTCTTCAAAACAACGGACCACATGTACGATGGCAGCTACTTCACGAATATGCCCAAGAAATTTATTACCAAGCCCTTCTCCTTTGGAGGCTCCCTTGACTAAGCCTGCTATATCAAAAAATTCAATAGATGTATAGACGACTTTCTTGGATTGAAACATTTCATCAAGAACCTTTAGCCGTTCATCCGGAACGGTAACCACTCCAACATTTGGTTCTATAGTACAAAAAGGGTAATTGGCGGCCTCGGCGCCGGCCCTTGTTATAGCATTAAAAAGTGTACTTTTGCCTACGTTTGGCAAACCTACGATACCTAATTTCATGTAGATCTCCTTAATAAAACATGCGTTTTTTTCGACTGTGCTTTCGTGACAGATAGATGTAAATAATAAGGAACGAAAAGAAGACGACAGCACTTACTAACTGTGCAACACGCAGTGAACCCAGCATTAAACTGTCGGTACGTAATCCTTCAACGAAGAATCGTTCCAGGGAATATAGAGTTCCATAGAGAAGGAAAGTCTGGCCGTTAAATAACCGCCGGTTATCAATCAAAATCAGTATGATAAATAAAACAACACACCAGACGGATTCATAAAGAAAGGTAGGAGGAACCATTTCACCTTTAATCTCAATTGCCCAAG
>JAQUJQ010000253.1 GCA_028680875.1 Eubacteriales bacterium | reverse complement strand
TTAAAACCATGCCGTTTAAAATGGAAAATGGAAAAGCATATGGCCCGGGTATACTGGATATGAAAGGCGGCATTATTATGGCGTATTTCTCCATAAAAGCCTTGTTGGATCTGGGATTGATGCCAAATAAGAAGATTGGCATATTCTTTAACAGTGATGAGGAATCCGGCAGTTTCTGTTCCAGAGATCTAATTTTGGAAAAGGCTCGCCAATATAATAATGTATTGGTCATGGAACCTGGTGTTAATGATTTTCATGCAATAAAAACCGGGCGTTACGGCAGAGGAACCTACGATATCATAGCTTATGGCAAGGCAGCACATTCGGGTTCCAATCCGCATTTAGCCATCAACCCTTTAATGGAGCTTGCACGTCAGTTACTGCGCATCGAACAGTGGAACAGTGATACAGAAGGGGTGACATTTGCCCCTACTATTATAAACGGTGGTATTGCCGGAACCTGCATGGTGCCTGAATTAGCTTATTTTACAATGGATGTAAGATATAAAACAGAGGAACAGGTTAAAACCATACACGAAAGAATAATGAAACTGGAAGCATTGACCCCTGGAGCCCGTTTGGAAGTTCAGGGCAAAATTGATAAACCTGTCATGTTTGCAGATAACAATCTGTTTCAAAAAGCAATACAGGTAGCAAAACAGTATGGATTGGAACTTAAAGGTATTACAGTAGGGGGAGGCAGTGACGGAAATTTCACTGCTGCAGAGGGAATTCCCACATTGGATGGTTTGGGAACCACCGGAGAGTTTCTTCACAATCCTTTAGAATATATACATATGGATCATGTTCCATATCGTACTGCTATGGTTTCAAAACTTTTACAGATCCTTTAGGAACTGTTATAGGGCCGGGAATAACCCCCGGCCCTATAATATAAATTAAATAATACCATAAGCATTCAGCTTTCTGGAAATTGTCGGTTGACTGGTTTGAAGAATTTCCGCAATTTTTGAAGCGGATCTGTATTCTTTCCAATATTTTAGAAGAAGGTTTTTTTCAAATCGGGAGATTAAATCCTTTAATGAAAGATTAGTATTACTTTCTGAAGCCGGTATATCATCTTTATAATTGCTATAATCCGGGTCCAGAGCCATCATCACGTCTTGAATACCTATTGTGTTGTTATGAGACAGCAACACAATTCTTTCAATTACATTCTGCAGGTCACGGATGTTTCCTTCGTAGGGGAGCTTTATTAAATATTCCATGGATTCGAAGGCCAGATCTTTTTGCAGGTGATACTTTTCATTAAATTTAGCCAGAAAGTGTCTGATCAGTAAGGGAATATCTTCTTTTCTTTCCCGCAAAGAAGGTACGGTGATCTTAATAACAGACAACCGGTAATAAAGATCTTTTCTGAATGAGCCTTCCTCTGTCATATTTTCAAGATCACGATTGCTGGAGGTAATGATACGTATATCGGCACTGATGGGTTCTGTCCCGCCAATGTGATAGAATTCATTCTCTTGTAAAACTCTCAGAAGCTTGGGCTGAAGATGTAAAGGGAGCTCTCCGATCTCGTCCAGAAGAACAGTGCCTTCGTTGGCCATTTCAAAAATACCTTTTTTCCCACCGGTGCGTGCGTTGGTAAAGGCTCCCGGTTCATAACCGAAGAGTTCGGATTCCAGAAGGGTTTCGGGGATGGCGGCACAGTTGATCTTAATAAAGGGTTTGTCGGCACGACTGCTTTTCTGGAAAATATAATCCGCAATTACTTCTTTTCCCACACCAGATTCTCCCTGAATTAGGATGGTGGAATTAAATGGGGCTACTTTATCGCAGATGCTGATAAGCCCCTGCATTTTTTTGCTGGTGTAAACTAGAGTTTTTTGCATTTCAACAATCTCCTGTAGATGATGGACCGTTTTTTCCAGCTGAAGATTGTTGATTTTTGCCGTTTCAAGTTCCTGACGAACTAAATTATGCTGTGTGTTATCAACCAAATTGCAGATAATATATTTCAAAACTCCTTCTTTATCAAAATAGGGTTGTCCATACACTAGGTAGCTTTTCCCGGAAGGCAGAATCTGCTCAATAGTTACGGGTTTTTTTGTTTTTGCGACCTGCATGGTGGCGGATTGGTTGAAGTTTTCGTTTTCTATAACCGCCATACTTCTGCCTAAAGTCATTTCAGGATGATGTCCGGTAATTCGAATTTGGGAAGGATTGATTTTAACTACAACACCTTCTGCATTGGACAGGGTAAAACCCACTTCAGATAAATTAAGAGCTGCCTCCAGAAGCTCTAGTTCATTATTTTGCTTTTCGATGATGCTTTCTAATTCATTTATTTTATTCAATAAGTTCTCATCAGATTTCATGAATGATGCCTCCCTACATACCTAATAATGCAGTAAATGACAAGAGATAATCCACTAATATGATACATGAAAAAGCGTAATGATACAAGTAGACGTACATCCCTGTTAGTGTCAAGCCTGAATGGATTATAAAAACCGTTTCAGACGAGCATATTACAATCGTTTGGCTGCTGGTACCCTGGGCACAGGATATACTTGACGCCATAGAGCGTGGAGAAATCAGAATGGAAGATTATAATCTCTCTCAATGGAGGTTGATGCATATTGGAGCGCAACCGGTTCCGCCAAGTCTTATACGTCGGTGGAATAAATGTTTTCAGAATCAGGAATATGATACCAACTACGGCTTGTCGGAAGCCATCGGCCCCGGTTGCGGATGAGGATGGCTTCGTTTATCTGGTCGATCGTAAAAAAGATGTTATTATCAGCGGAGGTGAAAATCTGTATCCGGTACAAATTGAGAACTTTATGCGTAGTCACAATGCAATTAAGGATGTCGCTGTAATTGGTATTCCGGACAAGAGGATGGGGGAAATTGCAGCAGCTATAA
>JAQUJQ010000032.1 GCA_028680875.1 Eubacteriales bacterium | reverse complement strand
TGCTTTCACCTTCCTTCAGATTCCTCGTCGCCGAGGACACCCTTGGCTTCGGCTATGTGCTTGGCACTATCAACCTGCACTCGGGACTTTCACCCGTTAGATTGCGCCCATGCCGGGCGCACAAAAATGGACGGTCCTTTTCTAAAGAGAAGGACCGTTTCTCTCTTACTTTATCTTTCGAATCGATAATGAATATAATCTAAGACTAGCTCAATTACACAGTTAAAGTCCAATTTACTCACATTGATAACCAAATCATAATTTCGAGTATCCAACATATCGTTCCCCGTAACCTTACGGACATATCGTTCTGTAGCCTGATCTGTCGCCAAAAGCAACGCTTTTGCATCCGATTCCTCCAAACAGAAAATCCTCTTGTAGTTTTCAATACGATATTCCTGGTCACCACTTAAAAAAAGATGAATTACCTTTGGATAATCTCTAAAACGATGAAATCCTCCTCTGCCTACAACCACCGCAGGGCCCTGTCCAGCCAGTTTTAGTAGAATTTCTTCTTCTTTTTCATGAACCTGGCTATCGCTAACGATGCTTCGCATTTCCGGAATATAGGACTCCATATCATATAAAATCGGTGTTTTGCCAAGTAACTCCCAGAAACGATTCCCTACCTTTGTATCATCATTTACCTTTAATACTGCATCCAGCCCTTCTGATGCCTTGGCTATAGTTTTTTTATCTACATAAATCGCCGAGAGTTGCCGAGCCAGCCGCTGACCAATTTCCAATCCACCGCAACCGGCCTGCCTGCTAACCGTAACAATTATCTTACCGGACATACTCCATTCTCACACCCTTCATTACCAATATCATATTCGGTCTCTTCCTTTTCATACTTAGAAATTAAGGAAGGAATAAACGGTTTCATAGTAGAAACTCTCTTGTTATATTCCTCTTCATCAATCTCTTCAAATGGTAGGAGTTCGTAAAAATTATCTTCATAAGAGAGAAAAGATAAGGCCACAGTATCATCCCAGTTGTCCCAAACCCATTGTTCCACACCATCCCATTCGTTATCCCTTACATGAACAGTGATAGAGCAATTATGCTCCACATAATGTTCCATAAACATTTTATAAATTTCCAATTGCTCAAGTGCAGATACATCCGCCTTTAATTTTCCCTTTGGAGCTTTTACAGGAAATTCTACCACCTTTGTTACACAAGTCTCCTTATCTTGGCCTACCTCCGGATATACAGGATAGCCCAATTCTTCGCAAACCTTGACTAAAGGATCGTCACTGCTGATTCGTATTCTACGTATATAATAGGGTGTATGGTTGAAATGAACACCACTTGATACCACCGGCAAAAGGCTTAAGGTTCCTTCCGGTTTTACTGTGGTTATCAAAAGAGGTTCCTTTTGCTCCAGTTCCTTAGCATATTCAATTGCGGCATGCCTAGCTGTGTTCTTCAAATCTCGCAACAATACCTCCTGCTGTTCCTGCGTATAGGATAAGGCGTTGACCATATCTTGCCAACCGGTCAAGGAACATCCCAGTAGCTTGTCTCTTTGTTGTATTGCATTCCATTCAGGTATTTCCAATTCCGTACAAGTCATTCGATAACCGGCTCGGGCGGAAAGTCTTTGAGCTTCCATGAGTCCTTCGTAATCCAGATCTCCATCTTTTACAAAACCCATAACGTTAATAGTGGTCAGATTACACAAGCCCTTGGAATCAAGCAGAATTTCTGCACAGGGGTTGACTCCGTTAAAGTTCGATCTTCTTTTAGCTCCTGCTTCCTCATTGACCCAACCCGGCTCACCTGAATACCGCATTTGCTGCAAGTGCCAATGAAGCTGTTCCCTGGTTGGTTTTCTTGTATAAAATATAGAGTTATTACTCATCTGCCTGTGGGCAATCTCATTATCAATGACCCACTTTTCGTCTATCTTTTTATACAGTTCACTCTTGGCTTGTATACAATCCTTATCATCCTGATCAATGAGAACAATTTCCGCAGTACGGCGTACCCCACCTACAACAACATTTTCACCGATAATATTAGCAATATCAAGACAATCGATTGGTTTGAGCTTCACACGGTCAGTAGTTGAGCGACCGGAGGCTTTTTCAATGACCTTATTTATTTTAATAAACATATTTTTCATGCTTGAATGGCCACTTGCTGTTCCACCGAAGGTTTTTAGCTTTTCACCCTTTATGCGAACATGATCATAGTTTAATAAAACGGTTTTGATCTTACGGTATTCTGTACTATATAGTATCTTGAGGTAATAATCCAGAGATTGTACCCATCCTTCTTTACTGTCACCAATGGTAATTTTCACGGTATCATTATGAGTGAATTCCAAAGATGTACTGTCTTGACGAAGAGTTTTCAATTGCGGAGTATAGGATTCATGAATGATTTCAATATCTGTACGTACCATAGGTAATTTTTCAATATCACTTTTTAGGATTCTTACTCCTACTCCTGAGCCTACCATAAGGAGGTAAAAAATATCCTTAAAAGAAGAAAAACTGTCAATGACTTGGAATGAACAATTAAAGTTTGACATGGGATAATATTTGGAAACATCTGTACTGCCCACCCATAGAGTCCTTCCGGAAAGAAATTGTTTTAACTCATATACGTTTCTATAAAGCTTCTCTGCCTCCTCTTTCGAAGTTGGAATTAGGTTGCAATTGTATTCCACAGCTCTTCTAACCGTCTCCCACCAATACTCTCTACGAGATTCCTCCGGAACCCACCTGGAATAAGTTCTGTAATATACAAAGTTTCCCAATTGATTCATTGGAGATGGTGCGTGCTTATATTGACTGATAAAGTCTTCGGAAATAATTCTTCCGTCCCGGCGCTTTCTTGCATCTCTGGTCCGGTCTCTTTCGTAGCGATAGATAATATATTTCTTTGCAGCATCCTTTCTCTCGCTGGCCATCAGGAAATCTTCAACTAAATCCTGAATATCTTCAACATGAATTTTACGCTCTGTTCGTTCTATTTGTTTAGAAATTGCCTCTGCAATGTCACTTGCAAGTTTTTCGTCGATACCAGTCTTCGTTTCAAGCATGGCATTATGAATCGCAGTTTGTATCTTGCTGCTTTTAAAGCTGACTTCTGTACCGTCCCGCTTTATTACTGTTTTCATTTCTTATTATCCTCCTGCATATATAGCCGGTAGCTTGCATACTGTACATCATGTAGTTACCTTTGCTTTGTACACCCCATTATATAGTATATCCTCTTATTCTGCAAGAGATAATCTGCAAAGTTAATAGCAAACCTTTGCACGTTTCTTTGCGTTCTCCAGATGGAGAGTGATCGCTTCCTCACCAGCCTCTATATCCTTACGAACAAAAGCATCAAGGATCTTTTTATGCTCATTTAATACTTCTTCTAATTTCCCATCAAGATAGACACTGTTGGCCTTTGTTTCCTTAATATATAATTGATATACGTACAAGGTATGAGCCAGCATCCGGTTATGGGCCGCCTGATAAATCAACTCATGAAAGCTCATATTTATGTTCAGCATTTTCTCCGTATCTTCCTTCAAGGTATAGAACTCCATAAACTCGTAAGCCTCTTTCAGTTTTTCCAATTCTTCTTTTGTAATACGTTGAATCGCCCATCGCACTCCAATAACTTCAAAAGCCTTTCGCATCTCATAAAGATCTTGTACGTCCCTGGAAGAAAGTCCTACCACAAAGGCGCCTCTGTTGGGAATGGTCTCTATCAGTCCTTCCTGTTCTAATTGACGGAAGGTCTCTCTGACAGGAGTTCTTGAAACCCCATACGCATCACATACCTGCTGTTCCGACAGTTTTTCACCGGCTTTTAATTTTCCCCGGAGTATGTCCTTCCGTAACTGAGAAAAAAGGTTGCCGGAAAGAGTTAAACCGGTGCCATTCATCCCTTCCGTTTTTAAAAACATTAATCACATGCTCACTTTCTCTAATATATAATCTGCAAAATCCGCCCCGGTGGCTCCATCTGACCTTCCGGTAACCACCAATTTTTTTTCAGTTACTGTACAGGTCTCTAAAGCAACAAAGAGATGATCAGCCTTTTTTTGATAACCTATATGGGATAGGAGCATAGCTCCTGCACGTATAACACTACTTGGATCCGCATATATTTCCCGTCCCTCATCCACCATCCTAGGAGCTGATCCATGAATGGCCTCAAACATAGAATGATGCGACCCTAAATTTGCACTGCCGGCAGTACCTACTCCTCCTTGGAATTCTGCTGCCTCATCAGTAAGAATGTCACCATATAAATTAGGTAAAATTAATACCTCAAATTGACCTCTTCTCTTTTGATCAATTAATTTTGCAGTCATAATATCAATATACCAATCATCCACTTCGATTTCAGGGTAATCTTTTGCAACGCTTTTACAAACGTCTAGGAATTTTCCATCCGTTGCTTTTACTATATTGGCCTTAGTCACAATGGTCACCCGTTTTTTTGCGTTCCTTCTGGCAAAATCAAAAGCCAGTTGCGCAATACGCTTAGTTCCGGGAGTGGTGATGACACGGAAGTCTATGGCTAAATCTTCGGTAATATGAACACCTTGACTACCTAATGCATAAAGACATTCTGTGTTTTCTCTAAAAAATGTCCAATCAATACCCAACTTAGGTACCTTCACCGGCCGTACGTTGGCAAAGAGATCCAATTCTTTACGCATAGCTACATTGGCACTTTCCACATTCGCCCATTTGTCACCTTTTCTTGGTGTCGTGGTGGGGCCTTTTAAAAGCACATGACATTTTTTTATTTCTGTTAATACGTCATCTGGAATAGCTTTGCCGACAGCGGCCCGGTTTTCAATGGTGCATCCATCAATAGTGCGAAATTCTACCTTACCGGCTTTCACTTCACTGGCCAGAAGATATTTCAAAACCCGTCCTGCTTGAGCTGTGATTGCCGGTCCGATTCCATCGCCACCAATGATACCAATGATGATTTTATCCAGAGATCGATAATCAATAAATTCCTGTCCTTTTTTCATTTTTTCAATACGTGCTAGTTGTTGGTTTATAATTTCTTCATATGCTGCTATATAATTCATGCGTTTTCTCCTTTAATCATGTTGATTTTTCCACCTGCCCGAATTATGTCAATTTCCAATTCTGAAAAATTGGTCAATGTTTTATATTCCTTACCTGTAACTTGGTTTTTGACCAGAACTATTGGATTTTCAATCTGTACCTGAGCATTTTCAATCACAAGCTTCTGATTAAGCTTAAACTCTTTATAATCTTCCGGATTCTCGAAAATTAATGGTATGATTCCACTGTTTATCAAATTTGATCGGTGTATTCTGGCAAAGGATTTTGCTACAACAAAACGGATGCCTAAATACAGCGGAACCAAAGCCGCATGTTCACGACTGCTTCCCTGCCCATAGTTGTTACCGCCGATAATAATACCTGCCCCTGCTTCTCTGCAACGATCTGGAAATTCAGAATCTATAGTGGCAAAGCAATAGTTTGATAAATAAGGTATATTAGACCGGTAAGGTAACAAATGGGCATTTGACGGCATAATATCATCGGTGGTGATATTATCTCCTGCTACTAAGACTACGGAACCATTTACTTGCTTGTCAAGAGGTGTATTTAATGGAAATGGTTTAATATTAGGTCCCATGACTACAGAAGTATTCTCCTTATTCGTGCCCTCCGGATAAACAATATAATGATCATTTGATGGGAAGGTTTCATCTTTAATAGGTTCCAGAGATAAGCCTTTCTGCCGTCCATCGGTTAAAACACCATAAATAGCTGAAACCGCTGCTGTTTCCGGGCTGACCAGATACACATCTGCATCCATTGTGCCACTTCTGCCTTTGAAATTTCGATTGAAGGTCCTAAGTGACACTCCTTCCGATTTAGGTGATTGTCCCATTCCGATACAGGGGCCGCAAGCACATTCAATAACTCTTGCTCCTGCATTGATCATATGAGCTAAAGCTCCGTTTTTAGCCATTTTAGATAAAATTTTACTGGAACCCGGAGATATGACTAAACTAACATTTTTATGAACCTTTTTATCTTTTAATATATTAGCTACCTTCATCAGATCTGTATATGATGAATTGGTACAACTACCGATGGCTACCTGATCGATAGCAATGGATCCGATATCTGCTACAGATGCCACGTTATCCGGACTGTGAGGCATAGCAGCCATAGGAGTCAAAGTAGAAAGATCTACTTCAAATACCTGGTCATAAATTGCATCTGCATCGGCAGAAAGTGGTCTGTAATCCTGCTCACGTCCCTGGGATGCGAGAAAGGCCCTGGTATTGTCATCGCTTGGGAAAACAGAAGTGGTTGCGCCTAATTCCGCACCCATATTGGTGATTGTGGCTCGGTCAGTAACAGAAAGAGAATTTACTCCATCGCCGAAATATTCCACAATTTTACCTACGCCTCCCTTTACGGTAAGCTGTTGCAATATATAAAGAATTACATCCTTTGCAGAAACCCAAGGATTAAGCTTTCCTATAAGCTTAATCCCGATTACCTGTGGCACTGTAAAACTGTAGGTCCCCTGTGCCATGGCTAAGGCTACATCCAATCCCCCAGCTCCGATAGCAATCATTCCCAGTCCTCCACCGGTCGGCGTATGGCTATCGGATCCCAACAGAGTTTTTCCCGGTATTCCGAAATTCTCCAGATGTAATTGATGGCAAATTCCGTTGCCTGGTTTAGAAAATAAGATACCATGTCTCATTGCCACACTTTTAATAAATGCATGGTCATCCGCATTTTCAAAGCCGGTCTGAAGCGTGTTATGATCGATATATGCAACTGAAAGTTCTGTTTGAATCCGATCTACATCCATGGCTTCCAATTGAAGGTAAACCATAGTTCCTGTAGAATCCTGGGTTAACGTTTGGTTTATTTTGATAGTAATTTCTTCTCCCGGTATTAGTGAGCCGCTTATTAAATGGTCTCTTAGGATTTTATAGGTTAAAGTATCTTGCATCGTTTCGGTCCTTTCCATCATTAATTATGTTTGTATACAATTATACAAACTCTTAGCCACAGTTGTCAAGTTTTTGCTTTATTAGACAGCTTATCTCGCATTCTCAAATATTAGAATATTTCAGAAATATCTGTATAATTAATGAGATATATTGTAAGATATTGGTTATGCATATTGTTGCTGAACCAAACATATATTTTTTAAAATTCATACATTTCATACATTTCAGACTATTATTCGTAGAATTATAATATTTGGCATAATTCTTGGATATTATTAATGAATCCTTTACACTTACTATCAATACAGTACTCGTAATCAGCTTACATGAAAGCAGGTGATAATTGTATTTTTAATAAAATACTACAATCATACATTAGACCATAATCAAAAGATGTAAAGTATGAATGGAAAAGACATGTTTATATTGATAGTGGAACAAAAGATTTAGAAAGCTGATTTAAAATTAAGAAATAGTAAGTAGTAAATAATCTGTAATTTAATTAATGATATTTTATCATTATAAAGCCGAAAGGAGAAAAGTATATGTTGAAAAAACTCGAAAATGAAGTTCAGACTTTCAATGCGAGAAGATCATTAATAGCTGTATTGATAATAATTGGTATTTCAATAATCATTAGCCGTTTTCTCCCTGATGATCCATATAATTTTGGACCAGCGTCATTAATTCCTGCACTGTTTCTTATTGTCTACATCTTTACTACAAAGAGAATTTTGGAAGCCCTTATACTGGCTTCTGTTATGGGCTTCATCATGGTGTCACAAGGTGATGTACTGGGTGCTTTTAGCGGTGCCTTGTTAGGTGTTATGATGAACGAGGACATCGCATGGCTTTTTATTGTCTGCGGTCTTATGGGTAGTATAATTACACTGATTGAAAGAGCCGGAGGAGCATTTGCTTTTGGAGAATGGGTTGCAACAAAAGCCAAAACGAGAAAATCGTCTTTAATATATACTTGGATTTTAGGTATAATTGTTTTTATTGACGATTATCTGAACTCTCTAACGGTAGGTTCCTGTATGGCTCCTCTTACCGACAAATATAAGGTTCCCAGAGAATTCTTATCTTATGTAGTGGACTCTACTGCAGCTCCGCTCTGTGTACTTATTCCAATAACTACCTGGTCAATATTCTGTAGCCGACTGCTAGAGGTAAACGGTTGGGCTCCGGCCGGAGATGGACTAAAATATTTTATTCTAACTATACCCTTTAACTTCTATGCATGGATAGCTGCTTTTATTGTGCCCTTAATTATTTTAGGCATTATTCCAATCTTCGGACCCATGAAAAAGGCCGAGCAACGGGTTAAGGACGGAGGGCCGATTGCTCCGGCCGGCTCTGAAAAGATTGATATTAGAGGCGGAGAAACTATGGAATTGCCCAGTAACCCGAAAATTATGAATTTCCTCCTTCCGCTTCTTGTCTTAGTCTGCTCGACAATTTACTTTGACTTAGATATGCAAATAGGTGTACTATGCACAATGGTCTTTATGTTTATCACTTATCTTGGCCAGAATATAATGTCTGCTGAAGAGTTTACAGATATAGCTTTAAAAGGTTTAAAAAATATGATTCTGCCTTTAATGTTAATGGTACTGGCCTTTCTTTTTGCAGAAGTTAACGACCAAATTCATTTTACATACTATATGATTTCCACATCATCTAAATATATGACGCCGGCTCTAATGCCATTTATTATTTTTATAGTATTGGCCTTTACTGAATTTATTACCGGCACTAATTGGGGCATGTATATTATTGCATTGCCTATAGTGATTCCTCTTGGCATAGGCTTAGAAGCTAATATGCCTCTCAGTATAGCTGCAGTTCTATCCGCCGGTGTATTTGGCAGCCACATCTGTTTTTACTCTGATGCCACCATTATAACCTCCGCTGCTACCGGTTGTAACAACTTTGATCACGCCTTAACACAAGCTCCTTTCGGAATTTTGGCGGCTGTTTTATCTGCTATTTGTTTCCTAATCGCCGGTTTTATTTTTTAACAGAATCATAAAAAATAAGCTTCTGTTTTAAAAAAGTCTTTATAAGACAAAGGAGACGTTTTACCTGACTTGCTTGAGTCAGACTAAACGTCTCCTTGTTTATTTGCACACTAAGAACCGTCCCTAACGTTTCTTAGTATTTTAGAACAAGTTTGCAAAGATCTCTCTTGTTTCGTCTCGGTTCAGGGGTACATAGTTATTGGCAAGCAGTCTTTGCTGATTGGCTATGGTCATATCCGTAAACTCATCAATCTGAGCTTCTACCATGCCATAATCCTTAAGGGGCTTCTTCATGATCAGTTTATTCAGGAAGGTCTCCAGTTCACTGTATACGTCCCCATCCGGATCACAACCAAGGGCATCTGCAAAGATCTTGGTAGCCTGCACGATCTTGCCTGTGGGGTTCTTTCTCGCATACATCTTGAAAACTTCGGTAAAGAACTGGTAATTGGCCTCTCCATGTGGAACATGGAAAGCGGCGCCTATGGAATAGGACAAAGCGTGAACGGCTCCACAGCCTGCATTACCAAAGGCAATACCTGCATAGTTGGATGCCAATACAAATTCTTTCAAATATTTAAGTCTTTCATCTTCACCCTTTTCCACAATTTCCTTGTATCCCTTCATGATCATCTCAATAGCCTGAAGAGAATACATTTCTGTGAACGGAGATGCTTTTGGTGACAGATAGGATTCTATCGCATGAATTAATGCGTCTATCGAACTGGTTACAAAGAATTTATATGGTAGTCCCTTTATTGTCTCGGGTACCAATACCGCTATATCCGCATAGGTTTCTTCTACAGCTATCCCCTTCTTTGTTTTAAGAGATTTCAGTTCTGCTATAGCTACATTTGTAACCTCACTTCCGGTACCACATGTTGTTGGTACAACAATCAATTGTTTCTTCTTTATCGGCGGAACTGCACCGGTAAATAAATCCACGGACTTTTCCGGAACATCCAGAGCAAGGATTTTACAAATATCTACAATGGTACCGCCGCCAAATGCGATGATCCGGTCAAATTCATATTTCCTCATTTCAGCTGAAATGGCATCAATCATCTCATCGGAAGGCTCGCCGGCTCCGTATTTTTCCTGATAAATTACGTTCGTTTCAATGCCAAGGGGTTTGATATACGGGGTATAAAGCCATTCATTGGTCAATACCAAATCTCTCTTACCCACTTTAAATTCATCATTAAACTCTTTAAATGTATCAAAGTAATAAACTTTTGGGACCACTCTAAGTGCTAACATAATTTAACCTCCTTATATCATTAATTTAGAATTTCTCATGAAACCTTTTCTCGAATTCTGCCTCTAATTCTTCTCTTGCACTCGGATGTGCAATATTAATCAGGTTTCTGGCTCTCTCTCTTAGGGATTTGCCCTTTAAAGGAGCTATTCCATATTCTGTAATCACATAGTCGATATCATTTCTCGATGTGGTAATGGGTGCTCCTAAATCAACAAAAGATACAATCTTGGAAATCATAGTTCCATCTCTTTTGGTTGTTATTGATGGCATCGCAATGATGGCTTTGCCGTCATCACCCATAGCCACTCCACGTATAAAGTCAACCTGGCCGCCTACGCCGGAAAATTGACGTAGTCCCATGGCTTCTGCAACGACTTGCCCCTGAAGGTCTACTTGAATAGCTGAGTTTATCGAAATCATCTTATGCTGTTTCATTATTACTGCAGGGTGGTTAACATAGTCTACGGTTCTTACTTCTACAACGGGGTTCTCGTGGGCAAAATCATATAACTTCTTGCTTCCCATCAAGAAGGTAACAGTCATCTTCTCTTTATCGAAGTTCTTATACTTGCCGGTAATGACTCCCTTTTCATAAAGCGCCAGCGTTCCATCGGAAATCATTTCTGAATGAATTCCTAAATCCTTTTTATCATCAAGGAAGAGCATTACTGCATCGGGAATCCCTCCGATACCAAGCTGTAGTGTAGAACCATCTTCAATAAGGGAAGCGCAATAACTTCCAATCTTCTCTTCCACCTCTGTAACCTTGCCCGGCTTTAATTCAAACAGTGGAGTGGATTCCTCTACTATATAATCTAAATCATCCACATGTACTTTATCTCCTAAGGTATTGGGCATTTGATCGTTCACTTGGACTATAACGGTTCGTGCCGTTTTGATTGCTTGCCAGGTATAATCAACTGAAGTTCCTAAACTGCAATTGCCGTTTTCGTCCGGTGGCGCTACCTGTGCTAATACTACATCACATTTTAACTTACCTTCCCGTATCAATTTGGGGATTTCGTGGAAAAATACCGGGGTAAAATCCCCTCGGCCATCTTCAATCGCTTTCCTTACGTTTCCGCTTGCAAACATGGGGTTTACCCTGAAATGTTTCGCAAGCTCCGGTGCAGTATAGCCGCCACTGCCTAAGCTCACCATATGTTTGATCTCAACATTTTCATATTGCTTTGCATTAGCAATCATTGCATCTACCAATACAGGGGATTCACCTATGCAGTGGGCAAAAACCACTGTATCGCCGCTTTTGATATGGGTAACGGCTTCTTCAGGACTGCACAGCTTCTTTTTATATTCTTCTTGCCAACTCAATGACTCTACCTCCTCTGATTTTGTAATATTTTTTCAATATTGTTAATGGTTTGTTTAATTTGACTCGTACACCACATTTTCACAATATCAAGTTTTACCTGATATTGATTATATGAAGCACAGCAATTTGTACAACCGCCTATGATCAACAATAAATCATAGATAACTCCCTCTTTTGCATATTCGAATTGAATTTGATCTTTAAAATGCTCTTTTATGTATTTAAAAGCATCCCCCCTTTGATACCTGGGATTGCAGCCTCCACAAAATTTAACGCCACAATTCATGCTTCTTTTCTCCTAATGCTTATAAGGACGGTCCCTGACGGAACCGTCCTTTGTCATGATATTCCTATCCTATTTAATACCTGCAATAACTTTGGCAAGAGCCTTCTTAGCTTCAATGTTGCCTTGTCTTGCAATCATGATTCTCTGTGCTTGCGGTGATCCGGCACCGTGCATGGACTCGGTCCGATATCCTACTGC
>JAQUJQ010000031.1 GCA_028680875.1 Eubacteriales bacterium | reverse complement strand
ACCTCTAAATAATCTCCCTTATCCTCTTGAAAATATTTTGCTTTTTCTTCAATTTCCTGTATTGTATTAAAGGCTTTTTTAATTGTGTTTAAATAAATTCTATAATTAATAAACCGTAGCTTTTCAGATTTTCGTCTTTCTTCCTCAGTCTTGGTCAAGAAATCTTCAATAAACTTTTCAGTTTGTTTTACATTGAGACCATGTGTAATGATTTTGTCTAATACTTGCTTTCGCTGATCATCTTCCGGTATTTTTAAAAGAGCTCTGGCATGCCGCTCTGTAAGTTGGTTCTCTGATAAGGCGGCAAGTAGGTCATCGGGAAGGGACAGGAGCCTTATTTTATTGGAAATCGTAGATTGCTGCTTTCCGACCCTTCTGGCAATCTCCGCTTGTGTTAGGTTATACTCTTCTATTAAACTCTTATATGCCATTGCTTCTTCTAAATAATTCAAATTTTCTCTCTGTACATTTTCCACCAAAGCTATAAGGGTGGCATCTTTTTCATCAGCCTCCCGTACGGTTGCAGGGATTTTATCCAGACCTGCCATTGTCGATGCCCGTAACCTTCGTTCTCCTGCAATCAACATATATTGATTTCCTACTCTCTTTACAATAATGGGTTGTATGACACCAAACTCTCGAATCGAGCTACAAAGTTCCTCCAGTTCCTGATCCGGGAATGTTTTTCTTGGTTGGTCCGGATTCATCACAATAAGATGAATCGGGATTTCCATCTGGTTGTTCTTACTTTTCATAAACATCAGAATCCCTCCCCTTTTACTCTATTTTACAAGAAGTTTGTCCAAAGGGAGGCCTTTTTTTCCATCAAAAAAACCCTTTATATTCTATAATAAGGGTTCTTTCTCGGGAATTCCTGCTTTTCTCGGATATTTTGCTGTAGTTGGTTTGATTTTATTAATCCAAAGAATCTGATGATTCAAGTCTAACCCTTCAATAGGAACTGAGGTTATTGTTCCCCATTTTCCACCTAATAATTGGATTGCTTTTCTGCTTCTCTTTATCTCTTCTTCTGTATTACTAGATTTATAAGCTCCAAACCAACCGCCTACCTTTATAAAAGGGAGACAGTACTCTGTAAGTATAGCTAAATCGGCGACCGCACGAGAAAGACAAATATCATATTTTTCACGATAAAGCATTAGTTTTGACAAATCTTCTGCTCTTCCATGGACTGCCGTCACATTTTGCAATCCCAGTTCTTCAATGATTTGATTGAGGATCTTAATTCTTTTATTCAGAGAATCCACCAATGTAAACTTTTTGTTAGGAAAGCATAGCCCGAGAGGAATCCCCGGAAACCCTGCCCCGGTACCTACGTCAATAACATTCTCTCCCTTTTCAAAAGCCGGATGCACACAACATAAAAGAGAATCGACAAAATGCATTATCTCAAAATCATCAGGATCTTTTATCGCCGTAAGGTTCACCTTTTGATTCCATTGAAGAACAAGGTTACGATACAGTTTAAACTGTTCAAATACTGATTCATCATATCGGATTTTCAATGTTTCCATGGTTTTTCTTAAGTATTTCATTCCCGGCCCTTTCTGTTTCTTAGTTCAAGATGAACCAAAAGAACATTGATGTCTGCAGGAGAAACACCGGAAATTCTGGAAGCCTGACCAATTGAGAGGGGCCTTATCTTGGCTAGTTTCTGTCTTGCTTCAATTCGAAGACCTTCTAAATTCTCATACTCCATCTCTTCCGGTAATCGTTTATTCTCCAACTTCCGAAACCGTGCTATCTGTTGTAGTTGTTTTGCAATATAACCCTCATATTTAATCTGGACTTCCACTGATATAATCACATGCCTGGATAAAGGTTTTCTCTTAGGATCGATGGGTGCAACTCCTTGGTAGGTCAACTCTGACCGTTTTAGCAGTTCTGCCAGAGATATTTTTCCTTTAATGGGAGAGCTTCCCTCTTCTGTGAAAAAATTATCAACCTGACCTGGATATATCCAGGTATTTTCTAATCGGGCTATCTCATTCTCCACCGCTTCTTTTCTTTCCAAATAGCGCTCATACCGGCCTTTTGAAACTAATCCGACTTGATGTCCTTTTTCTGTTAAACGTTGTTCGGCATTATCCTGGCGTAACACCAAACGATATTCTGCTCTGGACGTCATAATGCGGTATGGTTCGTTAGTTCCTTTTGTTACCAAATCATCAATGAGCACACCTATATATGCCTCTGAACGATCTAAAACAAAAGGTTCTTTTCCATCAATCTTAAGTGAAGCATTGATACCGGCAATTAAACCTTGTGCCGCCGCCTCTTCATAACCTGAACTGCCGTTAAACTGCCCTGCACAGAAAAGATTGGCTACCCTGCGGTGCTCTAAACTGATCTGCAGCTCAAGAGGGTCAATGCAGTCATATTCCATAGCATAGGCAGGTCTTGCAATTTTTAAGTGTTCTAATCCCGGAATGGTCTTATAGAATTGCTCTTGTACATCCTCCGGTAAACTGGATGACATGCCTTGAATATATTTTTCATCTGTATAAAGTCCCTCCGGTTCAATAAACAGCTGATGTCTTTCCTTATCAGCAAAACGATTGATTTTGTCCTCGATGGAGGGGCAATATCTCGGTCCGACTCCCTCTATATGTCCTCCAAAAAGTGCAGATCTTGAAAAATTATCTCTAACAATTTTATGTGTTTCTTCATTTGTATAGGTAAGCCAACAAGATACCTGCTGGCATTCCAATTTTTCATTCATGAATGAAAATGGGACGATGTCCTCATCACCCGGTTGTTCGATCATTTTTGTATAATCCAAAGAATTACCAAGAACTCTCGCCGGTGTTCCTGTTTTGAAGCGCCGCATAGCAAAACCTTGCTTTTTTAATGATTCTGCCAACCGAATCGAAGGAGACAGTCCATTTGGTCCACTGATATAGTTATATTCGCCAATAAAAATCCTGCCACCCAGGAAAGTCCCGGTAGCTATAATCACTGCTTCTGCCTGATAAACTGCCCCTGTGTTTAACAAAACTCCTTTGACTTGATTTTCTTCAATCAGTAACTCGACCACTTCTCCCTGTTTTAAGTCAAGATTTTGCTGTTTTTCAAGGGTCTTTTTCATTTCCACATGATAGCGGAATTTATCTGCTTGTGCTCTTAAGGAATGAACCGCCGGTCCCTTTGATGTGTTTAGCATTTTGCTCTGAATGAAGGCTTTATCAATGACCAGCCCCATCTGTCCTCCCAGTGCATCAATTTCCCGTACCAAGTGACCTTTACCGCTGCCTCCAATAGAAGGATTGCAGGCTAACATGGCCACTGCCTCCAAATTAATAGAAAGGATCAAGGTTTTTTTCCCCATTCTGGCTGTGGCTAAGCCGGCTTCACATCCTGCATGCCCTGCTCCAACCACAATAACATCATATTTTCCCATTAAATAACCGTTCATAGATCCTCCGCTATTTACCTAAACAAAATCGTTCAAAAACCTGATCGATGATATCTTCTGTTACTGTTTCACCTATAATTTCCCCAAGATATTCCCAGGCTTGTCTTATGTCCACTTCTATAAAATCCAATGCTTGTCCAAGAAGAGCGGTTTCCTTTCCGTTATTAAGTGAAGTCTTGGCTTTCAAAAGCAGATCCTTGTGCCGTACATTGGAAACTAAGTTGCTATCCTCCTGTTTTATTTTACCTTTGTATACCATTGCCGTAATCTGTTCTTCAAGTTCAGGAATCCCTTCCTCTTCAATCATAGAAGTATCGATGACTGTAGCATGGGGTAAAATTTGCTTTAATTGTTCTTCCGTTACCTGTTTTCCTAAGTCTTTCTTATTTACCAATACAATGACCTTTCGGCTGCCAATGTACTCTGCTATTTGATAATCCTCTTCTCTTAATGGTTTGCTTCCATCTACCATAAATAGAATGAGGTCCGCTTTATTAAATGCATCCTTGCTTCTCTCTATTCCTATTTTTTCAATCTGATCCTGGGCCTGATGAATACCTGCTGTATCTGTTAAATAAATTGGGACTCCCCTAAGGCTCAGTGCCTCTTCGATGGTATCTCTGGTCGTTCCCGGAATATCAGTCACGATTGCCCGGGATTCTCCAAGCAGAGCATTCATGAGAGAAGATTTTCCCACATTGGGTTTTCCTACGATGGTCACCCTGAGCCCCTCCCGAATCATACGTCCTGTATCGGCGGTAACTAAGAGTTTATCAATATCATCGCCTATTGACGATATTACTTCTATTAATTTTTGATAGGTTATTTCTTCTATATCTTCATCCGGATAATCCAGGTTGACAGCCAACTGGACCAACAGATCCATTAGCCGATCTCTAATGTTACGAACCCGTAAAGACAGATGGCCTTCCATCTGGTTCATAGCTACATTAAAGCTTTTCTCTGTTTTTGCTCTGATAAGATCAATTACCGCCTCAGCCTGTGAAAGATCAATACGTCCGTTTAAAAAAGCCCGCTTCGTAAATTCTCCCGGTTCTGCATGTCGTGCGCCTAAAGATAACACCAAAGATAAGATTTTTTGTAAGGATACGATACTTCCATGGCAGTGTATTTCTACAACATCTTCTCTTGTATAAGTAGCAGGCTTCTTCATATAGACCGCCAACACCTCATCTACAACCTGTTTGTCTTCATGAGAAATTATATGGCCATATATTAATTGCCTATTGACAATAGACTTTGAGTCATGTAAATATGCGGGTTTAAAGATTTTATCTAAAATTTCCTTTGCTTTATCACCACTGATTCGGACTATGCCGATTCCGCCTTCCCCATAGGCTGTGGCTATGGCAGCAATTGTATCTTCCATCATCACAATCCTCTATATATTTCAATAACGAACGATTAAAATAACCTGCGTAAATCGCAGGTTATTTCGTTTTTATTTTTTTTCGATGATAACCCTTCTGTATGGTTCTTCACCCTCACTTCTGGTTGTGACTGACGCATTCCTCTGAAGAGTGGAATGAATCACCTTTCTCTCATAAGGATTCATCGGTTCCAGGCGAACGCTCCTACCGGTTTTACAAACCTTATCCCCTAAACGGTCCGCCAGCTGTTCCAATGTTTTTTCTCTTTTCTGCCGATAATTTTCCGCATCAACAATAACCCTCATATATTTATCGGTATTCTTATTAGCTACCAGGCTGGTTAAATATTGAACCGAGTCCAGAGTTTGCCCTCTTTTGCCGATTATCGTTCCTGAATCTTTTCCGCATATATCAAAATAAAGACATTCATCATTAGCCATAGCTTTTATAGAAAGATCCAAATCCATTCTTTTTGTTATCTCCTTTAAAAAGTCTAAAGCTGGGCTTTCTGTAACCTCATGGAGATTTTCCGGTTTTACTCTTATATTGGTCCTTTGTTTTGTTTTTGATTCCCTCTTTTGAAAAGATTCTCCCTTCTTTTCTTGCTTTCTTCCTTTTTTCTCTACTTCTTCTTTTTCTCTTGTTTTTTCTATTTCTCTTGTTTTTTCTGTTTCCTTTGATTCTTTTTTCTTTTCAACTCTTACTTTTGCCAGTTTTGAGCCTATTCCGAAAAATCCTTTTGATGGTTCCTCAAGAATGATAACTTCAACTTGGTCTATTTCCAAATTCAAATCTGCGAGAGCGAGATTAACAGCTTCCTCCACATCTCTGCCCCATTTTTCAGAAAAATCCATTTTTATTCCTCCATATGCTTAAGCATTGCTTTTCACAAACTGCTTTTTTCTCTCCTGCTTTGCTTTCCATTTGTTCATTCCGAAGGTCTGACAAATCATAAATAAAGTCCCTATAAACCAATAAAGGGTTAGACCTGCCGGGAAGGATCTTCCCATCCATACAATCATTACGGGAAAGAAGTACTTCATCATCTTCATCATACCGGCAGTACTTCCCATATCTGCTCCCATAGACATAGCTTGTGTCAAAGAAAAGGAAAAAAATGTAGCTACGCCGGCTAGAATTGGTAAAACCCACGGATCTGGCTGGGATAGATCTGGAATCCAAAAAAACGCTTCATGTACAGCCATAAGCATTTTTGCATCAGGCATAAAAGTTGTTGGATTTCTTAGCAACACAAAAAGAGCAAGAATAATGGGCATCTGAATCAACATGGGAAGACATCCTTTCATCGGATTGAATTTCTCCTCCTTGTAGAGTTCCATCATCTTTATATTCATGGTTTCTTTATCATTTGCGTATTTTTTCTGTATTGCCTGCATTTTTGGTTGTACGTCTTTCATTCGAGAAGAACTCTTTATCTGTGCCGCATAAAGTGGAAATAAAAGTCCTCTCACCAACAACGTAAAGACAATCAATGTAATGCCATAACTACCGATAAAATCATATAATAGGGATAGCAACCATCCCATCGGCTCAGCAATAACGGACATTATTCTTTCATAGGTGGTCATTCATTATCCTCCCGTTCATTTTAAAGGGTCATACCCTCCGGGATGGAAGGGATGGCATTTTAAAATACGTTTTATTCCAATGTAACTCCCCTTTAATGCTCCATACTTCTCTACCGCCTGAATAAAATAAGTGGAACATGTAGGATAAAAACGGCATGTTGCCGGAAACATGGGTGAAATCCATCTTTGATATCCTTTTATCAGTAATACTAGGATTCTTTTCACTTCATTCACCTTACTGCTGCTTTTTTTGTAAATTTGCTTTTTTTGTTGCGGCTTCAATAGATTTTTTCACATCCGCACATTTCAAATTAAGTATATTTTTTCTTGCAATCAATATGATGTCATATCCTGATTTAAGATTATTTTCCATCAAACGATAACTCTCTCTTAATAATCTTCTGGCCCGATTTCTTTGAACGCTGTTGCCTACTTTCTTACTGGCCAATATGGCCTTTCTGTTGTATGAAAGACCGTTTTCCTTGTAAATTAGAACAAGGCATCTTTCGCTTACTGATTTTCCCTTGTTGTACAAAAGGTAAAAATCCTCTTTTTTGCGCAACACGTTCTTCTTCAGCATATAAACCTCTCTTTTGCTGGAAAAAAAAGACCACACCTGCGGTCTCTATGCTGTGAGTGATTTTCTTCCTCTCAATCTTCTTCTCTTCAAAACATTTCTACCGTTCTTCGTACTCATTCTCTTTCGAAAACCATGTTCTTTACTTCTTTGTCTATTTTTTGGCTGATAGGTACGTTTCATTTTTTCTTTCACCTCCTTTTTTTATATCGATCTGTTTCAGGTGAACAATCGCAAGTTATTATACATTTAAAGCCCTTTTATGTCAAACCTTTTTTCCACCCTGCCTTGTTTAATAACAAAAAGATAACCTTCTTTTAAACTTTTTAATAAATTTTTCCCTGTCTCTGAAGTGGTAATAAACAATTGGACATCGGACAAAGTATTTATTAAAAATTGCTGTCTTTCTTCATCCAACTCTGATAGTACATCATCCAAGAGTAAAATGGCATCATCCTCTTTCTCTTCCTTAATTAGTTTTATTTCAGCTAATTTCAGTGAAAGCGCAGCAGTCCTTTGCTGTCCTTGAGATCCATATTGACGGGCATCCACACCGTTGATACATACTTTCATATCATCTTTATGGGGTCCTGATCCCGTATTTCCTCTTTGTATATCTACTTTTCTTTCCTTCCTCAATCTCTCTAGAAATTGCAGTTCCGTCTTTTCCCAGTCACCCATGGATGGAACAACAGGCTCGTAAATTAACTCTAATTTTTCTTTTCCGTTAGTAATATTAAAATGCAGATCTTCACTTATCCTATTTATCTTTTCTAAAAATCCTTGTCTTTCTATTATTATTTTACTTCCATATTCAGCAAGTGCTTTATCCCAAACCTCAAGCATGGCTTCTTCTGGTCTTTCTTGTTTTAACAAAGTATTTCTTTGAATAAGTATTTTTTTATATCTTCCTAAATTTCTATAATAAACCGGTTTTAACTGACAAAGCTCCCTATCAATAAATTTTCTTCTTTTTTCCGGTTCATCTTTAATTATCTTTAAATCCTCCGGTGAAAAAATAACAATATATATATTTTCCAGTAGCTCAATGTTTTTTTCGATTCTTACACCATTTATTTTTATACTTTTTCCTTCATTCCCAATTGCTATTTCTATATTACTTTCTCTTTTTTCTTTTACGTATTCTGCTTTTGCACTACAATACTTCTGTTTAAACCCTATCATTTCACGATCTTTATTAGTACGAAATGATTTTCCTAAGCTCATAATATAAAGACTCTCAAGAAGATTGGTCTTTCCCTGGGCATTCATCCCTGTTAATATATTTATTTTTTTATGAAAAACAATATTTTCATTTTTGTAGTTTCTGAAGTTTTTTAAATGAATTTCTTTGAAATACATATTTTCTCCATTAATTATTAATTAGACGAAAGCCGTACCGGCAATATTAAATATTCATATTTATCTCCCTCGGTAGGTTTTATCATGCATGGACTGACGGCTGTATTAAATTCCATAACGATCTCTTCGTCTCCGACTGCTTTCAATACATCAGAAATATATTTTGCATTAAATCCTATTTCCAAGTTTTCTCCTTCATTTTTAATAAACACCTCTTCTCTAACGTTTCCTTCTTCTGATCTTGAGGTAATGATGGTTTTATCTGTTTCTATAGATAATTTTATTAAATTATTTCTTCCTTCTCGAGCCATTAATGAAGCTCTCTCTACACTATCCAGAAGTTCTGCTCTGTTAACCGTCAATCGGCATTTATATTCTTTGGGAATAATTTCATTATATTTAATAAATTCACCTTCCAAAAGTTTGGAAACAATCCGTGTTTCACCAAATAAAAAAACTGCTTTCTTATCATCTATTATTAAATTAATATCTTCTTCTTCTTCCTCTTCTGCTAATATCTTATAGATTTCATTTATTATTCTGGCGTCAATAACAATTTTTCTGTTTTCCTTATTTTTTGTATTTTCTCTGGAAACTGCCATTCTGAATCCATCTAAAGCCACCATTGTCAATGAGTCTTCTTCCATCTCTGTTAATACACCCACTATTATACCTCTGGCTTTTTCTATACTTGCACAAAAAGCAGTTTTTTTGATCATTTCTTTTATTATTTCTTTTTTTATTACGATTCCTTCATCTTCTTTTATTAATCCGATTTGTGGGAACTCTTCTATTGGCTGTCCTACAATTACAAATTCCGAAGTAAGACAACGAATAGCAACATTAAAATTATCATCTATTTCGATTTCTACTTCCTCATTGGGCAGTTTTCGGATTATATCGGTAAAAAGTTTTGCAGATACTACAACAGCTCCTTCCCGGTAAATAGAAACAGGTAATTTTTTTTCAATACTGATATCTAAATCAGATGCCGCCATTTTTACTTGGCCGTCCCCTGTGGTTTGTAATAAAATTCCTTTTAAGATAGGGATTGTAACTCGTGAGGAAACCGCTTTTGATATGGTATTTAAGGATTTTGATAATAACTGCTGATTACAGGAAAATTTCATGGCAAGATCTCCTTCTTTTTATATCTTTTTGTAGTAGTAGTAGTAGTAGGGCCTGTGGATTTGTTGATAACATTGTGGAAAACCTTGTTTTCAACGTATTTTGTTCATAAATCCCTGTGGAAAACAGAGAAATTCAATTATTTCTATTGGGGATTAATCTTCCCTGATAGAGCCTTCTATGGTATGTATTACTTCTTTAAGTACTTGGTTGGTATTTGTTTCAGAAGAAATTTTATCACAAGCATGAAGAACCGTTGTGTGATCTCTGTTTCCGAAGGCCTCCCCTATTTTTGGAAGAGAAAGATCCGTCATGCATCTACATAAATACATCGCAATCTGCCTTGGGAAAGAGATGTTTCGTGATCTTTTCGGCGAGTCCATATCAGATAATTTAACATCAAAGTGTTGGCATACATGCTTTTTAATAAGCTCCGGGGTAATAAATTTTTCTTTGGATGAAAACACGTCCTTTAGAACCTCTTTTGCCAATTCCCGATTGATATTCTGGCCGGTCAAAGAGGCATAAGCCACTACCCTTATAAAGGCACCTTCCAATTCTCGAATGTTATAAAGTATTTTTTCGGCAATAACCTTTATTACTTCCATAAATTCTTCATCCACAGGAATGTCTTCCAACTCGGCTTTTTTACATAGTATAGCCACCCTGGTTTCAAAGTCAGGCGGTTGAATATCTGCAATTAATCCCCATTCAAAACGTGAACGGAGCCTTTCTTCCAAAGTGGCAATTTCCTTTGGAGGCCTGTCGCTTGATAATATAATCTGCTTATCAGCTTCATATAAAGTATTAAAGGTATGGAAGATCTCTTCCTGAACACTTTCCTTTTTCTCAATGAATTGAATATCGTCTATTAACAATACATCAATACTTCTATATTTATTCCTGAATTCCATGGTTTTATTTTCTCGTATTGCTTTGATCAATTCATTGGTGAACATTTCGGAGGAAACATAAAGAACCTTAAGTTTTGGTCCGTTTCTCACAATATAATGACCGATGGCATGCATCAGATGAGTTTTCCCCAAACCGGCGGCCCCATATAAAAAAAGAGGGTTATAAGCGGTAGAGGGATGTTCGGCAACCGCCAAAGAGGCTGCATGGGCAAAACGGTTATTGCTGCCGATTACAAAGGTGCTGAATACATATTTCGGATTCAGGTAAAGCTCATCGGTAAAATTACGGTTTAAAGTGTTTGCTTTGGTAGCTTCTGCCAATTCCACTTCTTCCGCATCCAGGAAAACAGCAGCCAACTTTATTCCAAAAGCATGTTTTATGGCGGATTCAATTACGTTGCGGTATCGGTCTTCTAATAAATTTTTGCCGATTCCTCCGCCGGAAATTAAATAAAGGCATCCTTTTTCTTCATCAATACGTAAAGGGGTTAATGGCCCTATCCAGGTGTCGTAGCTGACAGGGGTCAGTTCGGGTTTTAAATATTCTAGTACTTTTTCCCAAGATTTTTCTAAATCATTCATTTATCTATCTATCCTTATCTTCTTTTGAATCATCGGTGTCTTTCTATCATACAAAAAAAGTTATCCACAGACAATACCCAATTATAAATTTAAAAATATACACGATACAAGAGTTATGCACAGAGTGTGAATTGTTTACCCCACAAAATAAAGCGACATATATACGCCAATGATACATGGTTATAAAGGCAAAAAACGCTTATTGTGAGCAGGCAAACCTGTTTTTACCCCCTTTCAAACCTTTTTTGTAAAAACCTTGTAAAAAACAAGGTTTTACGTTATAATAAAACGTCATAAGGAACAAATTTGATTTTAACATAGTATAACATAAAAAAAGCAAACGGGAGGAATTTTAATGGCGGCGGCGGACGTAAAACAGCAGCAATACAATGCTGAACAGATACAAGTGCTGGAGGGTCTTGAGCCGGTTCGAAAAAGACCGGGAATGTACATCGGAACTACTGGCCCCAGAGGATTGCATCATTTAGTTTATGAAGTAGTGGATAACAGCATTGATGAAGCTTTAGCCGGTTTCTGCACACATATAAGCATAGCGATACAAAAAGACAATTCAGTTGTTGTTGAGGATGACGGGCGGGGAATGCCGGTGGATCTGCATCCTAAATTGAAGATTCCCGCCGTGGAAGTTATTCACACGGTCCTTCATGCCGGCGGTAAGTTTGGAGGCGGAGGCTATAAGGTAAGCGGCGGTCTTCATGGAGTAGGTGCATCAGTAGTTAATGCTCTTTCTGAGATCATGGAAGTGACTATAAGCAGAAACGGGAAAATATACAAGCAAACTTATTCCAGAGGTAAGACAATTACACCGTTGGAAATCATTGGAGAGTCCGGAAAAAAGACCGGCTCTAAAACCATGTTCAAACCCGACGTTGAAATCTTTGATGAAGTGGAGTTCAATTACGATACACTGGAATACAGACTGCGAGAAATGGCTTTTTTAAATAAAGGCGTTAAAATTACCTTAAAGGATGAAAGAGAAGATCAAAAAAAGCGGGAAGTCTTTCATTATGAAGGTGGAATCCGAGAATATGTTAAATACATGAATAAAAATAAAGGTGTAATTCATCCCGATGTTATCTATTTTGAAGTGCAGAAAAAAGATATGGTAGCAGAAATCGCCATGCAATATACAGATCGGTATAATGAGTTAATTTTATCTTATGCCAATAATATTAACAC
>JAQUJQ010000252.1 GCA_028680875.1 Eubacteriales bacterium | reverse complement strand
TGAAACTGACGAAGAAGAAAAGGTTAATCCATATAAAGAAGCCAGGAAAACCGGTAAGACTGTAGAAGAAATTGTTGCAAAAACTGAAAAGGAAAAAGCAAAAGCAGAAAAGAAGAAGGGCAGAGCAGGTAAACGACAAAGCGTAAAAGAAGAATCCGAAGTAGAGGAGACAGAGGAAGGTGTTAAGAGAGTAAAATCTCCACGGCCCATCTCCGCTATTGGAGCTACAACGCCGGCAAGGATCATTGAGATAAATAGGGCAAGAGAAAAAGCCAAGGAAGAAGCAGAGCAGAAAGCTAAAAACAAGGCAAAAGGACAAACCACAACCAAGAAAAAAGGCAGTAAGCAACAGCAACGAAAAAAGAAATAGATGAAGTATGGATGGAAATGAAAGAAAAACAATTTTCTGAAGGGTGTACACATTCCCTTACGGAGGAAATTGAAAACATTCTTAGAGAACGGATCCTAAAAGGCGAGTATGGGATTGGAGAACGTATTAAGGAAAACCAAGTAGCCAAGGAGCTAAAGGTCAGTCGTACTCCAATTCGGGAAGCCTTTAAACAGCTGGAAAAAGAAGGCTTAATGGTAACGGTCCCTAATAGAGGCTCCTTTGCTTTCGGTTTTACAAAACAGGATATACAAGATATTTATGCAGTTCGTGCTGCCGTTGAAGTGTTAGCCATGGAGTGGGCAGCTTCAAGAATTTCAGATGAAGAGATCAAAGCTCTTCAGGAAACCTTTGATTTAATGGAGTTCTATACCAAGAAAAAGGGGAACAAGAAAATGGTGGAACTCAATCGGGCTTTTCATGAAATAATTTATAACGCTACAGGAAGCCGGTTTTTGTCACAGATTCTTAAATCCTATCAGGACTACGTAGATCAAACCAGAAAGGTAACAGTCTATTATGATAAGAATCTGGATCTGATATTAAAAGAGCATAAAGAAATATTAGAAGCTTTAAAAGAAAGAAATCATGAAAAGGCACTTGAAAAAATATCTGTTCATTTGAACAACTCTAAAGCCCGTGCCGAAAGAGGAATAATATCCAAATAGAAAATATAAAACAAAAAAGTCAGGGACGGTCCTTTTAATTAGGGCCGTCCTTGTTAGTTTTCAACATAATACAATAAAAAAACATTTATACATGTACTCTCTTTGTACAAAAGTTGTTTTTTAAAATCACAATGTTACCATAATAATAGTATGTATAAGGCTAATAATGACGGCATGGAGGTAGACTATGGAAATACACATAAACGGGCCTCGGCCTCAGAATGGCCGTAAGGTTATTCTTCAAGGAAACGAGGCATGTGCAAAAGGAGCAATCTATGCGGGTTGCCGTTTTTTTGCAGGATACCCGATTACACCGTCCACAGAAATTATAGAACTTATGTCTTCAGAGATAGTAAATGTAGGTGGAACCTTTATTCAAATGGAAGATGAAATTGCATCAGTCTGTGCAACCGTCGGTGCCCGTTGGGGAGGGAAAAGGGCCATGACGGCCACCTCAGGACCCGGCTTTACCCTGATGCAGGAAACCATAGGATTTGCAGCAGTTACCGAGACTCCTGTGGTCATCGTCAATGTTCAAAGAGGGGGGCCTTCTACCGGCCAGCCCACCATGTCATCCCAACAAGATATTTATCAAGTAAAATATGGAAGTCATGGGGATTATGAGATCATAGCTCTTACACCTTCTTCTGCTCAGGAAATGTATGATTTTACAATCCGAGCTTTTGAATTATCAGAAAAATTCAGAACCCCCGTTATACTGCTAGCCGATGAAGCAGTAGGGCACTTACGGGAAAAAGTAGTAATTTATGACGGAGAAAGGAAAATCAGAGGAGGGCACCGTAATTATGTAGTTTCTCCCCAGGAAGATTTTTATATGGGGAATAACTCCTTAGTAGAAGGACAGCTGCACGATGAAGAGGGAAAACGAATTGGACACCTTGCTCCAAAGAGTGGCGACTTTATCCAGAGTATCAATCGTAAAATCACAAGTCACATTGATGAGATCCGGGATATAGAAACTTATTTGATGGAGGATGCGGACATCGCCATTTTGGCTTATGGGTCTGTTGCCAGGCCGGCCCTCAATGCTGTAAAGTACGCTAAAGGAATACGGGAAGAGGCGGAGGAAAAGTGGAATAAGCTTCGATTATTAAAAGGACTTTTAAAAAGAAAAGCTCTACATGAAAATCCATATAGTCATTTAAATGTAGGGTTAATAAAAGTCAACACAGTTTGGCCTTTCCCGGATAATGAAATTAAGCGGTTGGCAGAAAAATGCAAGTACGTTTTTGTTCCCGAAATGAATATCGGAAAATACTATAAAGAAGTGGAACGTTGCTTACATCACAGTAAGGTAGTCTCAATACCCAAGATAGGCGGAGAAATTCATAAACCCACAGAGATTTTGGATGCAATCGCAAAGGAGGTGGAATAAGGTGAACAGGTTAAAAGAACGTTACCTTAGACTTGACGCTTTACCTACTCTCTTTTGTCCCGGCTGTGGCAACGGCATTGTTCAATATGCGGCAATTGCAGCTATCGATAAATTGGGCATCCGCAATGACCTTGCCTGTGTCAGCGGTATCGGCTGTTCATCTTGGATTCCGTGCTACTTCAACATGGATGTTATGCATACTACTCACGGAAGAGCCTTAGCCTTTGCTCAGGGTTTGAAGCTGGCACGCCCCGAGAAACAGGTGCTGGTTTTTACAGGAGACGGTGACTGCCTGGCTATAGGGGGAAACCACCTTCTGCATGCATGCAAACGAAATATCGATCTTACTGTGGTGATGGTCAATAATCATATTTACGGTATGACAGGAGGACAGAAATCACCGGCTACGCCCAAGGGTGTTATAACTAAAACCTCTCCCTGGGGAAATTATGAAGAACCTATAGA
>JAQUJQ010000251.1 GCA_028680875.1 Eubacteriales bacterium | reverse complement strand
GAGATTCTGATCTGTATAAATAAAATCGACTTGACTGATGAGGAAGGGTTACAGATTTATCGAGAAATCTATGATCCCATTTATCCCATGATCTTTGTCAGTGGAAAGACAGAGCAGGGTATTCCACTATTAAAGAAGTATTTAAGAGGCCGGGTATCTGCTTTAGCCGGGCCTTCCGGTGTAGGAAAGTCCACCCTTCTTAATAAGATGGAAAGCAGGGATCTTGCAACGGTCGGAGAAATTGGTCAGAAATCCCAAAGAGGCAAACATACTACCCGCCATGTGGAACTTTTTGATATGGAGGGAGGCGGCATGCTCTTTGACACCCCTGGCTTTACTTCCTTTGATGTCATGGATGCAAAGGAGGGAGAGCTGGCATTTCTTTATCCTGAAATGGTTCCTTATATTGGAGAATGCCGTTATGATAACTGCAGACATTTGTCTGAACCGGATTGTCGTATTCGGGCGGCTGTGGAGGACGGTAAAATCCACAAATCACGTTATGGATCCTACATGGATCAAATATATGAGATACAAACAATGAGGAGGTATTGAATTGAATCGATTAGCCCCATCCGTTTTATCAGCAGATTTTTCTAAGCTGGGAGATGAAGTGAGAGCAATTGAGGAGGCAGGAGCCCAGCTGATTCACGTGGATGTGATGGATGGTCACTTCGTCCCAAATATTTCGTTTGGGCCCGGCGTTATGAAAAGCATTTTGGGTAAGACCGGTCTGTCTTTTGATGTTCATCTGATGATTGAAAGACCGGATCAGTATATAGAGGAATTTGTTACCGAACGGACAGAGTTTATTACGGTACATGCTGAAGCTTGCACCCATCTGCACCGAACCCTGCAACTCATTAAATCCTTTGGTATCAAAGCCGGCGTAGCTTTGAATCCGGCAACCCCACTGAATTTACTGGATTACTTGTTGGAAGATTTGGATCAGGTACTGATCATGTCTGTCAACCCGGGTTTTGGTGGACAGAAGTTTATACCTTCGGCTATGGATAAAGTAAATTCTTTAAAAAAGTTGAAAGATGCACGAAATCTCAGGTTGGAAATAGGGATTGACGGCGGTGTAACCCTTGATAATGTAAAAGCAGTAATTGATGCAGGGGTAAATATAGTTGTAGCGGGATCTGCTGTCTTCGGAGCTCCCGATATCAATCGGAGAGTAAAGGAGTTTCTTAGATTTTTTTAAAACAAGACTAAGATGTGGGGGCGTTTTGATTATCTTTTTAAAAGTAATCAAAATGGCCCTTAATTTTTTTAATTTGAATAACAAAATATGTAAAATATGGTTGACAAAGGAATTAGATTGCTGTATTATAATATCCAGATAATGGTAATTATAAGGAGAGAAAGGATGAAGCGTATACGAACGGTTATAGGATTATTCCTGATCGCCGCTGCAATTGCGGGTTTTATTTACTGGGAGCTGGCAGGTAGGGAGACGGTGCTTATGGATACGTTTTTAGTTGCAAATGAGACAATTTTACCCGGAACTGTTGTAAAAGCAACACATTTTGCAGAGGCAGGAATTCTTACAAAAAATCAGGTCGAAGGAGCTATTGCACCACATAGACTGTCAGAGATTGTTGGAAAAGTAGCAGTTCAGCGTATTATTAAAAATGATCAAATCGTAGCTGAGTATTTTTTAGAAAATGACTTTTATCTTATAAATGGGGAATCTATTTTTGTTCTAAAACCGGAATGGATTACTATGCGCAGCAGTTCTCTTCGCCGAGGGGATTGGGTTGATATATATGAAGACAGAGAGAACAGTTTAATAGGACGGTATCGGGTAGCCTTTGTAAAAGACAGCAACGAAATTGAAGTTCAGAACAGTGAGAATGGAGGGCAATCGATTCTGGACCGTGTGAACTCTACTTCTGTTATCAGCCATATTGAGATTATCACAGATTTACCGGGTTTTCAGAAGATAGTCGAAAAGGTGGAGGGGGTCATCGGTTCAGGCCTCCTATTGGTTCAAAGGGAGGAGGGTTATCCTTGAATCGTATGTTTGCTTTTCATGGAGTTGATGGGAAAACGGGGACAACAATGGTGGCCCAGTCTGTAGCAGAAACCATTGCAGCAGCCGATAAGGAGATTAAGGTTATGATGGTCTCGTTAAACGGACGGTCGGGTACTGAATATGTTGATCGGGTAGGTGAGTCCATAGAGGGACTGAAGATGTATTTGGATAATAAAGTCCTTTCTAAGAAAGTACTTGAACAGTCTTGTAAATATACGGAAAATCTATTTTTACTGGCAGGAGTTGAAAGTTTAGGTCAGTCTCGTCATTATTTCCCCGAAACTGCCATTTATTTTCTAAATCGTATCGAGGAAGAATTTGACGTTATTATTGCTGATACGGGAAATGACTTGGATAATGGTTTAGCTGTTGGTGCATTAGAACGAATACCGGAACGGTTCTGTATTCTAACTCAGCAGGAATCCATGTTGAAAAGATATGAAAGTATTGAATCTTTATACCGTAAGCTTGGAATTGACTTTTCCTGCTATGTGGTAAACAAGTACTCAGATGAAGATCCTTATAGCCTAGGATATATCAGTGAACGACTGAAAATTCCACAAAAACAATTAAAAAAAATACAGGCTGTCAGCTATGGGAGACAGGCTGAAATGGATTATCGTACTTTGCTTTTTTATAAAGATAAGATTTATAATCAGGATATTTTAGAGATTGCAAATGTCATTTTATTAAAGTGCAATATGAATACAATCCAAGAACAGAGGAAGAAAAAATGGATACCTTTTATTTAGATAAATATCTAATGAAAAAAGGGGGTGAGAAGCAGGAATCCGATCTGAGCTTTGAAAAACTTTGTATACGGATTCGTGACGATTTTATGCGGGATTGGGAGGAAGAAAGCGGAGATTTAAAAGGATCCTT
>JAQUJQ010000250.1 GCA_028680875.1 Eubacteriales bacterium | reverse complement strand
GTACGGATTGTAAACCCATATCCGAAACGAACAACAGCCGGAACAGCCATGCCTCCCATGAATCCCAACTTAGTATAGCCGTCTTTGACAGCAGCATAACCGGCCAAATAACCGGATTGCTCTTCTGCATAAACAATACCTACTGCGTTATCATTGGTACGATACTCTGAATAATCCGCATTGTGAGGATTTCCGTCAATTATCTTGGAAAGCTTTATTTACCTTTATTGGGATAACAACCCATCAATTGGTACTGTAAATTCCTCAAAATCCTCCCTGGTTTTTGGCACATAGATATCTCCGGCAAGAATAGCTGCCTCATAGGCCTTGAGTTGATTGGTAACATCAACAGTAAGATTCTCATAGCTATCAATGTACCCTACAGCCTGAAAATCTAAGCCGAATTCATAAACCCCTCCATCGAAATCATCTTCCATAAAGGTTTGTATTGCAAAATAAACAGCATGATCCACCCTTATAAACATTGAGCAAAGAATTGTCTTAGGATCGTTAGCGGATTGATCCTGAACAACGTCCATGACCCAGACCTCCTGTTCACTTGCTGCATCAATGATTCCATTTCCGCATTGGCCTGATTCATGAAAAATTATATCCGCTCCCTGTTGGATCTGAGTAAGAGCCATTTCCCTGCCCAATTGAGGATCTTCGAAGGTATCCGTATATCCTACCAATACTTGAGCGTCAGGATTGATAGCCTTTACGCCTCCTCGAAAACCATATTCAAATTTATCAATAGTAGGCCCGGGAACTCCACCGATAAAACCGATCACATCGGTTTTTGTTGTCAACGCCGCAATAATACCCATAAGAAAAGAACCTTCATGTTCCTTAAAGGCCAGGCTCATTACATTTTCGCATATGTCCTCTTCCGAATCCACCATCGCAAAAGCGGTTTCCGGATACTGCTCTGCAATACGTTCCAACTTTGATGAGGAAATGCAGCCTACGGCAATGATCAAGTCAGCTCCATTTTCTGCAGCCTGTGAAAGAACATTGATATATTCTACCGTCGCTTCAGCTTCAAGAATCTCTGTTTCAATTTTAAAATCTTTCTTAGCTCTCTCGATTCCTTGAGATGCTATATCTTTATATGATATATAACCTGAACACCCCTCCGTAACAACCATAACTACTTTTGTTAAAGGCTCTTCTTTTTCCTGATTCCTTTCCATATCACAAGCTGTTAAGCTGAAAATAATTATAAAAATGAAAAGGAATATGAAATACTTTTTCATTTACTCCTCCTGTAAATATCCGGTCTACGATGTTGTAAAAGCGGCAATTGATCTCGAACAGAGTTTAAATAATCAATATCGATATCTCCATAAATGATGGATTCCCGAAAATCTGTCTTGGCACAAAACTCACCCCAAGGTGTAACGATACAAGAATGACCATAGGCCTGATAATGTCCATCCTGATCTCTTGCCGGTGAAACAGCTGCAAAATATATTTGATTGTCCACAGCCCTGGCTCGCATGGTCAGATCCCAATGAGCAACCCCGGTGATAAAGGTAAATGCAGCCGGAAGAATAACAAGATTTGCTCCATCCAACGCCATATTCCGAATCAACTCAGGGAACCTCACATCATAACAGATTGCTACTCCTATCTTCCCATACTCTGTATCCACTACCGTCATATGATCTCCGGCTGACAATGTATCAGACTCTTTCATGGAGATACCTTCTTTGACATCTATGTCAAAAAGATGGATTTTTCTATGTTTCCCGATGATATTTCCTTTCCGGTCAAAAATAAAGCTGGTATTGTAAATCAAATCCTCTGCAATCTCAGGCATGGATCCACCTATTAGATAAATCGACAATTCTTTTGCCAATGAGGATAAAAGAGCAACTGTCGGCCCTGATTGGTCTTCCGCATAATCTCGGAAAAATTTACCGGAATATGGACAATTGAATATTTCAGGTAAAGAGATTACCTGTGCCCCCCTATGAGCTGCTTCCCGAATCATGGCCTCTCCTTTGGCTAGATTAACAGCCTTGTCCGTTTTGACCCTCATCTGGCACAACCCAAGTTTAAAACTCACGATCCCACCCCCTTAATTTTTTTATTATACAATAAAAAAGTTCCCCAATCAAGCAATGGATGATTGGGAAGATTGGGGAACTAATAATATTACTAGGGACGTATAAACATCTGAACCCAATAGCCGGTACCATTACCATCTGTTACATAGCCAACACCGATTTCTGTATAGCTTGTGTTTAAAATATTTGCTTTATGACCGGGAGAATTCATCCAGCCATTCATAACTGCAGACGGTGTCTTGTATCCCTTGGCAATGTTTTCACCTGCCGACCTATAAGATATACCAAAAGTTTTCATCATATCAAATGGAGAGCCGTATGTAGGTGAAGTGTGGGAAAAATAGTTCTGATCTCTCATATCTGCTGCTTTTGCTTCTGCAACTTCTGATAACTTACTGTTCAATTTCAAAGCAGAAAGGCCTTGAGCCGCTCGTTCTTTATTTACCAGCTCAACTACCTGAGCCTCATAACTGCCGACTGCTGTCGTGTTTCCGGTCTCGGTTTTAGCTGCAGGTGTTTTGGTAGCTGCAGGTTTAGCTGGAGCTTTGGAAACTGCAGGAGCTTTGATAGCTGCAGGTTTAGCTGGAGCTTTGGTAGCTGCAGGAACTGCAGGTTTAGCAGGAACAGAATTAACTCTTATGTTGATTTTGCAATTCTTATTCGGTTTTTGGATATTACAATCTTTAAGGTTTAATTCCTTAAATTGATCACACAGATTTTGAAGTCTTTCTATGCTGATTTTACTATAGAATTGACTGGCGCCGCCAAAGCAGGATTTCCCTGCGGCAAATGTTGTGGATGGTAACAGGAAGACTGCTAACATGCATAAGACTATAACGTATTTACTGCTCTTTCTCATATTATTTCCTC
>JAQUJQ010000249.1 GCA_028680875.1 Eubacteriales bacterium | reverse complement strand
AAGTGTGATAAATTCCCGACTATTTACTATGGAGGTCATAATTTAAGCGGGACCTATCATGCTGAACTACTTGAGGAAATCAGAGATAAGGATTTCTGTCTTTGCGTCATCTCTAAATCCGGTACTACAACAGAAACCAGCATCGCCTTTTCGCTTTTAAAAGATCTGCTGATTCGGAAATATGGAAGGGAAGAAGCTAATCACCGGATTTATGCCATAACCGATGAAAAAAAGGGGATACTTCGAGAAGAAACGATTCGGGAGGGTTATGAAAGCTTTGTGGTACCTGATGACATTGGAGGCAGGTATTCTGTCCTGACCCCTGTAGGACTTTTGCCTATTGCTGTAGCAGGCATTGACGTAAATGAAATTTTAGAGGGAGCAGCCGCAGAAGCTCGAAACGAAAAAAACGGATGTATATATGCGGCTTTACGGAATCAGTTATATAAAGAAGGTAAGGTTGTTGAAGTTTTTGAATACTATGAGCCTAAGCTTCACTATTTTGGAGAATGGTTGAAGCAGCTTTTCGGAGAAAGTGAAGGAAAGGAAGGAGGGGGAATCTTCCCCACCACCTTACAATTCAGTAGGGATCTTCATTCAATGGGACAATTCCTTCAGGAAGGGAATCCTATCTTCTTTGAAACCATATTGAATGTAGTAGAACCTCAAAAGGATGTTATTATACCAAAAGAAGCCGGTGGAGTCTTAGCCGGTAAAAGTATGAACAACGTTAATCAGGCAGCAGTTGAAGGAGTTATGGAGGCTCATCGCTATGCAAGCATTCCTATGATCAGGATCGATATCCCAGCATTGACCGCCTATGATTTTGGCCAGATGGTATATTTTTTTGAAAGGGCTTGTTCCCTTTCCGGCTACCTCATGGGTGTCAATCCATTTGATCAACCCGGAGTAGAACAGTATAAAACAGAAATGCACAATGCTTTAAAGAGAGGGGGAAGATAAAATGAGTATGGTTCTTTTAGACAAAAAGGAAGGGATCGGTATTATTAAAATAAACCGTCCCGAAGCCATGAATTCGTTAAATGAAGAGGTTCTTTTGGATCTTGATCAGGCTGTGGATAAGGCAGCAGGTGACCCGGAGATTCAAGTAATTGTATTTACCGGTGAGGGGAGAGCCTTTGTTGCAGGTGCCGATATCGCCGGGATGCATCCTTTAGATGAAAAAGGCGGAATGGAATGGGGCAAGCTGGGGCAGCGGGTATTTCGCAAGATAGAAAAATTGGATAAGCCCACTATTGCTGCGGTAAATGGATTTGCTTTAGGTGGTGGCTGTGAACTGGCCCTGGCATGTGACCTGCGGGTTGCCAGCGAAAAGGCCAAATTTGGCCAGCCTGAGGTAGGCTTGGGGATTATACCCGGTTATTCCGGAACTCAGAGGTTACCTCGCCTGGTAGGCAAGGCAAAAGCAATTGAACTGATTTTAACCGGAGACATCATCGCCGCCGACCAGGCAGCCAACATAGGTTTGGTGAATCTTGTGGTTGCACCTGAAGCTCTTATGGAGGAAACTTTTGCTCTGGCTGCAAGGATTACGAAAAATGCCCCGATAGCAGTTCGTTATGCAAACAAAGCAATTAAAGACGGTTTGGAGTGTACCGGTATGGATAAAGCTATCGCCGTTGAAGCAGGGCTTTTTGCTAAATGTTTTTCAACAGAGGATCAAAAGGAAGGCATGGGCGCCTTCTTGGAAAAAAGAAAGCCAAATTTTAAAGGAAAATAATATTTGATGATATAAATGTATAGGAGGATTATGAATCAATGAAGAAAATTGGTGTATTAGGAACAGGAACCATGGGTGGGGGCATTATTCAGGTACTTGCGCAAAATGGATTTGAGGTGGTTCTCAGAGCGAGAAGACAAACTTCCGTGGATAAAGGGATTGCCACTGTGGAAAAGAACTTGGAAAGATTGGTTTCCAAGGAAAGGATGACTGCCCAGGAAAAAGAGGAAGTCATGGGCCGGATTCAAGGATCAACAAACATTGAAATCATTAAGGATGCCGATTTGATCATTGAGGCTGCAACCGAGAATATGGAGGCCAAAAAGGCACTCTTTGCCGAGTTAGATGCTCTTTGCAAACCGAATACCATAATTGCCACCAACACATCTTCTCTATCCATTACTGAAATTGGAGCGGCAACTAACCGACCGGATAAAATTATCGGAATGCATTTCTTTAATCCGGTTCCGATGATGAAACTGGTAGAAATTATTAAGGGTTTGGCTACGTCTGAAGAAACAAGGAATACCATTGTGGAACTGGCAAAGACATTGGGGAAAACTCCGGTGGAAGTTGAAGAAGCTCCGGGTTTTGTTGTAAATAGAGTACTTATTCCCATGATCAATGAAGCTATCGGGATTCTATCAGATGGAGTGGCTAAAGCTGAGGATATTGATGAAGCGATGAAACTTGGTGCCAATCATCCGATTGGACCTTTAGCTCTGGGTGACCTGATCGGCCTGGATGTATGCTTGGCTATCATGGAGGTTCTCTATAGTGAGTTTGGTGACAGTAAATACAGACCTCATCCTCCGCTCAGAAAAATGGTTCGGGCAGGTAAGCTGGGGAGAAAAACCGGTGTGGGTTTCTTTGATTATCGCAAGTAAAGCTTGCATAATCAAAGAAAAGTATGTAAAATGGCAAGGGTGGAACTTCTCCACCCTTGTGCTTTCTAAGTAAAAGGATCAATAAATAATGAAAGTCTTTATAAAACAATTGTTAATATGGTTCCTGATTTTTACAGCAGCATTAATTCCCGCCAGAATCCTATTGAATCGTGTTGGTGATGTTCGCGTCTTTCAAGGAACAGAAAATCTTATGGAAGAGATGGATATTCTAGTGGATCCCAATAGCCCTTTCTTTGAAGCATTTCAAGATTCTGAAAGGGTCAATGTGCTTCTGCTGGGCATCAATGATGGCC
>JAQUJQ010000248.1 GCA_028680875.1 Eubacteriales bacterium | reverse complement strand
CCATATCTTCCGAATTATGATAAACCTTCTTTGAACTGCAAAGATTCATCATCCCGTTGTACATAAAATCAACACAAACAAATCCGGTTCCTTCCAGCAATTCATTATAAATCTCCAAACCGCCGTTTTCAAAACTCCCTTTTAGCCATTCGTCGTATGAATTATATAAGAAAGGCAAATCCAAAATGTCAAGCTCAGGTCCCACTATTCCCCCTAAAACTCCGCAAAGGCCGAAGTATACCTGATTTGTGCCTAATAAAAGCCCCTTGCACATTTCCGGGTCGTCCCCAAGCTGGCCATCAGGATATGCTTCAACTACTACCCTGCCGTCGGTCTTTTCAGCCATGTAATCAGCTAACCATTCAATACAAATATTTGTTGATCGGTTGGATGTGTCTGTATGCCCCACCTTAATTACGATAGTTTTGTCTTGTGTGCTTTCACTGCCGTCACCGCTGTCGCTTCCGCCACATCCTGCCGTCGCTATGCCTAGAGCAATAATTAAAATCAGCACTAAGATTTTTTTAAATTTCATATTCGTTGTCCTCCTTTTAAACAAACTGATAACTTGTTTCATCTCCGGAAGTATCTAATATAATCTAGAAAGAAGTTTATAATTAAGAATACGGTAGGACCAAGGAATAAAGAACAGAATTATGATCATTTACAATAACGGTTGACAAGATATTTTCTCAGTTTGTGGTTTTCTCTTACAATATTAAAAGTGATTTCGGCATGCCCCGGATAGTAACCTGCACCCAAAATCATTGTTACGTACTTTTTTATCCCCTCCGCTCCCAGTGAAGCCTTTACAAAGTCAGTGCTCATGGAAAAGAAGTAAATCTTTCCTGTATCTTTTGTTACTAAGATTGTGGACAATTCCGTATCTTTAACATTTACTGTATTTACAGCAAAGTCAGCCAACTGTCCTTTCATAGCTTCCATATACCTGTAATAGGTTTCCAATGGCTTTTGTCCGTCTACCTCTAGTATTACATCTGCAATTCCTAAGTCTTTCACGATATCGCATTGTGTTTTTGAGTATTCCAAACATACAACTTTCCCATGGGGAGCCACTCTTTTTTTTGCTTCTGCCAGGCAAAGGAGTCCGGCCTTCCCGGCACCCATGACAACAACTGTATCTCCGGGTTTTGCGTTCATGGCTACTTGTGTGGGTGCTCCTGCAACATCCATAACTGCTAAGCTCAATCCCTGGCCCAAATCATCCGGTATCTTTGTAAAAATTCCACTTTCGAATAAAACAGCATCGGCATTGCAGACAATTTGTTCTGTATCAAGATCAATATTTGTTATTTCATAAATTTTTAATGGAGTTAATGATAATGATACTAATGTAGCAATCTTATCTCCTACTTCTAGGTCCATTTTCTCATGTAAATCAGGGCCTATATTTTTCACTCTGCCGATAAGAATTCCTCCGGACTTGGTTACAGGATCCTGAAATTTGCCTCGATCTTCAACGATTGCATAGATTTGTTCTTTGATCTTATTTATATCTGTACCGTATTTTTCCTTAATAGTATGAAATGCGGTTGCAGTAGGCTGAAGTACTATAACATCTATTAAAATTTCATTGGACCAAATGTCAGGGGTATTATTGATTTTATCAGCCGCCTGGGGTAGCAATCCTTCGGGTTTGATGACACGGTGGGTTCCAAAATATTCTCCTTTACCTTTCAATGAAAAAACCCCCTTTCAACATATATTATTCTTTCGAATACTGTGAAAGAAGGGACAGAAATAAAAAGACGGCCCTTTTCATACAAAATAAATTTTTGTATGAAAAAAACCGTCTAGGGTCACTCCAAACCGTCCTATTAATTCTCCGTCTGTGCTTCGACAAGACTGTGAGCACCATACTTTTTACGGAGTTTGGGTTTTTCTATTTTCCCGGTAGGATTTCGCGGAATCTCTTCAAAGATAATTTTGCGAGGACGCTTATAGCGAGGCAATGTTCTACAGAACTGTACAATGTCTTCTTCTGTGCAACTGAAACCCGGCTTTAATTCTATTATAGCTGCTGCAATTTCCCCCATCCTCTTGTCCGGAATACCAATTACAGCGACATCCTTAATTGCATTGTGACTACGCATAAAGTTCTCAATTTGTACCGGATACAGATTTTCACCTCCGCTAATGATAACATCTTTTTTGCGATCGACCAGATAAACGAAGCCATCCTCATCCATGCGTGCCATATCCCCTGTAAGTAGCCATCCGTTTTTTAGTACAGTAGCGGTTGCTTCCGAATTTCTAAAGTAGCATTTCATCAGACCGGGGCCTTTTATGCAAAGTTCACCGACATCGCCCTGTTTTACTGGCTGTCCATTCTCGTCAATAATCCGCAGTTGCCAATTGTAGCCGGCTTTTCCGATCGCACCGACTTTATGGATATTTTCTACGCCGAGGTGTACACAACCGGGTCCGATGGCTTCTGATAAGCCGTAGTTGGTATCATATTCCTGATTCCGGAAATATTTATTCCACCGTTTAATTATACTTGGCGTAACCGGCTGTGCTCCAATATGCATCAGCCTCCATTGAGAAAGATTGTAATCTTCCATCCTAATATCTCCACGCTCTATTGCGTCAAGTATATCCTGTGCCCAGGGCACTAACAACCAAACGATTGTAATATGCTCGTCTGAAACGGTTTTAATAATCCATTCAGGCCTGACGCTCCGCAATAAGACTGCTTTGCTTCCTGAAAGAAGACTTCCAAACCAGTGCATTTTTGCCCCGGTATGGTAGAGTGGCGGAATACAGAGGAAATTATCCTCTCTCGTCTGCTTATGGTGGTTCATTTCTACTTCGCACGCCGTCATAAGGCTTTGATGTGTGTGAAGTATCGCTTTAGGAAAGCCGGTAGTGCCTGATGAAAAATATATCACCGCATCCTCATCATCGGAAAGCTTTATTTTTGGATCTA
>JAQUJQ010000247.1 GCA_028680875.1 Eubacteriales bacterium | reverse complement strand
TAGTTTTGGGTTCTTCCCCTTTTAACAATCTTTTTATATTGCTTCTATGTTTCCACAATACTATCGCTCCCATAATGATAAAGATTTCTATGTATGTAGGAAAATAGTGATATGCCACAAAGGGTAAAACCAGTACAGCTCCTATGCTTCCTACAGAAACTCTACGGGATATCAGGAATCCAAGAGCAGCAATACCTAGGCAAATTAGCCCCATAACCGGGCTGAGAGTAACCAGCATCCCGAAACCTGTGGCAATCCCTTTTCCTCCTTTGAAGCGAAAGAATACAGGCCAGATATGACCTATAAATACAGCTAAACCACATAGGACGGCCAATCCTTCGCCACCTGTGAAGCGTCCCAAAATGACAGCTGCCACACCCTTAAGTATATCAATACTTAACGTAACTGCTGCAGCTTTTTTCCCCATAACCCGAAGCATATTTGTAGTTCCGGGGTTACCGCTTCCCTCTTTATGAATATCAACTCCCCTTGCTTTACTAATCAGAATAGACGGGGAGATGTTGCCAATTAAATAAGCTAAAACAATAATCAGTATAAAATTAAATGTTTCCAATGTCATTCTTCTCACCTTTCTCCCGGAAGACAAATTTAATTGAGGTGCCCTCAAAACCGAATCCCTCTCGAATTCTATTTTCCAAGTATCTTGCATAAGAAAAATGCATTAACTCCCGGCTATTGATTTGAAAAGAAAATAAGGGAGGCTTTACACCAACTTGCGTTACATAATATATTTTCAATGGTCGTCCCTTATCAGACGGAGGCTGTTTCATCATAACGGCATCAGCTATTAAGTTATTTAATTGTCCCGTAGTTACCCGTGAGGCTCTTTTCTCAGAAACGTATTTTACCATCTCCATTACCTTGCCCAATCTTTGTCTTTGTAAGACAGAGATAAAAATAATCGGGGCATAAGACATAAAAACAAACTCTTTTCTGATTTGCTTTTGAAATTCAATCATAGTGTTGGTATCTTTTTTAATCAAGTCCCACTTATTCACCACAACGATTATACCTTTACCAGCCTCATGAGCAATTCCGGCAATCTTTTTATCCTGCTCCGTCACACCCTCCACTGAATCCAACATAAGAAGACAAACATCACTTCGTTCTATGGCACTGACGGCACGGATGACACTATATCGTTCAATGTCCCCTGTCACTCTGCTTTTCCTACGGATGCCTGCTGTATCGATCAGCACAAATTCTTCACTATTCCAGATAAAAGATGTGTCGATGGAATCCCTGGTGGTTCCTGCAATATCACTGACGATGACTCGTTCTTCTCCTAGTAAAGCATTAATTAAAGAAGACTTGCCTACATTTGGCTTGCCGATGACAGCAATTTTAGTTCTTTGATCTTCATCTTTCCCTTTTCTTGTTTCGGGGAATTTGTCCACAATCAAATCCAGCAGATCTCCCAATCCCAGCATATTGGTTGCTGATATAGGGATGGGCTCTCCCAGTCCCAACTCATAGAAGTCATAGAAATCCTCGGGAAGCACGACAGTATCAACTTTATTCACTGCCAGGATTACCTCCTTACCCGTCCGGATTAACATGTTGGCTACATCTCTATCAGAAATGGTAACTCCATCTCGTCCATCGACAAGAAACACAATTACATCTGCAGTCTCAATAGCAATTTCAGCCTGATACCGCATCTGGGCAAGGATTACATCATCTGAATCCGGCTCAATTCCACCCGTATCGATAAGAATAAAAGGTATTGTCCGCCACTCGGCTTCAGCATAAATCCGGTCTCTGGTTACCCCGGGAGTATCCTCGACTATGGAAACCCGTTTGCCTACTATTTTATTAAAAAAGGTTGATTTGCCCACGTTGGGTCTTCCAACGACGGCTACGATGGGTTTGCTCATTCTTTGTTTATCCTCTTTTTCTATTGTACTCTTTTGATACATAGTATATCATAACAGAAGTCTATAAATTCGGCAATTCATTCCAAAAAAATAGGACTGGACACAAAGTTTAAAAAAGGTGAAAATAGAAAAAGAATGACAAAGTGAGGAAAGGTAGGATTCTATGATGGAACAAACTACAGAACAAATATATCAGTTCGACCCGGGTAATAATAAAAAAGGGAAAAAGGGCTTAAAAATATGGATTCTTATACTATTGGGTGTTTTGCTTCTGGGGATTTTATTTAGTGCAGTAGGTTGCAATATCATTTCCGGTACAGAAAAGGAGAAAAAACCCAATGAACCTTATATTGGGGTTCTTTTCGTAGAAGGGGCCATTACCTCGGATAATAATGATACCTGGGGTATCCCCTATGGCTATCAACATCAATTCACCCTCGATACCATCGATGATTTGATGGAGGATAAGAATAATAAAGGGATTATGCTTTTTGTCAACTCTCCCGGAGGCGGTGTTTATGAAAGTGATGAATTGTATTTTAAACTAAAAGAGTATAAGAATACCACAGATCGGCCGGTTTACGCATATATGGGTTCTATGGCGGCTTCAGGCGGTTACTATATTTCTGCCCCTGCTGATAAAATCCTTGCTAATCGTAACAGCTGGACCGGATCCATTGGTGTTACTATCGGCACCCTATTCGATGTTTCTGAACTTCTGGAAAATTACGGAATCAAATCGGTGACCATTACCTCAGGCAAAAATAAAGCTATGGGTAGCATGATGGATCCTTTAACTGCTGAGCAAAAAGAGATCTTCCAGACTTTAGTGGATGAAGCCTATCTACAATTTGTCAGCATAGTTGCCGAGGAAAGAAATATCGAATTAGAAGCCACCAAGAAAATCGCAGACGGTCGAATTTATACTGCCAAGCAAGCGCTGGAACTAAACTTAATTGATGCTATTTGTTCTTATGAAGATGCTTTGGCGGATATGGCGAAAACTTATGATCTTCATGATTGCGAAGTTTATAACTTTACCTATAAAGACACTTCCTTTTTGGGGTTACTGTTTAGCAAGACCC
>JAQUJQ010000246.1 GCA_028680875.1 Eubacteriales bacterium | reverse complement strand
AGGAATAAATGCCGGCAATACCATCATTAAGTCCTATAATCAAGGTCCTAATGCCAAAATGCTAATACAGGCTGCAGGTTCGATTGATTTGGATGGATCGATAGTAGAATCCAATTCCAGTATCCAACCCCCTAATCCGGCTCTGTTAATCGAATCTACTGAGCAAGGGATAAAGGCCAAATATGCCAGTATTACCAGCACTGCCTATGGGGGACTTCTGCAGATTCTGGCTCAGGGGTTCATAGAATTGGATCAGGCTACCCTTTCTTCCGGTGGAAATATGAATATCCAGAGCCAGGAAGATATCAGTGCTAAGTCAGCCAATCTGTTTAATAATGATGCTTCAAAAAATGGTCACGGCATTTTGCTTAAGAGCATAAATGGGGCTATAGATCTGTCGGCCTTTGAAGTAGTGGGTATACCCCAGACTATCATCAAGAGCCCTGATGGTAATGTAGAGATATTGGCTAAAAAAAATATATATGCCTTATCGGCTATAATAACTACTGAAAACAGCAATTATAATATCGAACTGACAAGTAGCGACGGGGAGATAAATCTGTCCTCCAGTAGTGTGGCCGGATTAGCTATTACAGATCTGAGAAGCGAAGGTAATATCCTTATTGAGGCGGGGCAGGATATCCATTGTATATCCTCCAGGCTCACAGCCTCCAACAAATCCGGCAAAGAGCTACGCTTTGAATCCACCGGAGTAGGCCGCAAACTGTATGTAAACAATGCCTATCTGGGCGGAGCCAGCATCCTGGCGGTGGGCCTGCAAATCGAAGGAGTCCCCGCCAACGGGAATATTCAGTAGGCGTGAGAAGAAGTTCAGGAATTTATTAGTTTTGTTTCTAATCTCAACCTTAGGGGTTGGATTACTGGATGAATTAGCATATAAATTTTCGGGTCGCCCCGCACATACCTGCTGAACATCCATATTCACATACTAGTCTGTAGGGGCGACCTGCGGTCGCCCGCCCTTTCATCCACCGATATATCGTAGCAAACGCGACCTCGGCGGTAAACACCGTAAATTCAGGCGTTATACCGCGGGCGGTCGAAGACCGCCCCTACAATTTTCGGGCCGCCCCGCACATACCTGCCGCACATACATATTCACATACCGGTCCGTAGCCAGCTGCCAGCAGCTACAAATCCCGTCGTATGAATTGCCGCACCGTAATCCCCATCCCCTGCCGTTATTGCAGGGAATTTTTTGCTCCCTTTTCTTCCAATGGATACTATAATAGGGTTGGTTTGGTAAACAAATTAGTATATAATAGCAATGTATACCAATATTGCAATTCGATTAGATTATCCCAGTAAACGCTATAATTTTGGGTATTTATCGAAAAAGATGAACTATAAGTTTAGGTGGGCGTCTTCCACACGGCAAGAGGGAGATACAATCGGCTGTTTCAATTATTACAAGCAGATTTGTTGTGTAAATATATATACATAACACCTCTTCAAACAAATCATTTGTAGAATAACTACCCTCAAATGTGAAAGGATACAGAGCCGTATAAGCAGCATTTGGGGTTTTCCCGATAAAACAGACAGTCCATAGTTAGGTTTTCTCACGGAATCGCAATATTGCTCAATATTTCATAATTCCAGCTTTTTAAGCTGCCTTTTGCCCCAAATATCTTTGTTTAAATGCCGCCGGGGTTATGTATCCCAGGGCTTGGTGCCTCCTTTTGCGGTTATAGAACACTTCTATATACCAAAAGATGTCCTGGCGGGCCTGTTCCCGAGTCATATAGCGTTTATGGTAGAGCATCTCACATTTTATAGTGCTGAAAAACGTCTCCGCACAGGCGTTATCATAACAATTACCTTTCCGGCTCATGCTGCAGATCATTCCGTATTTTTTCAGAACCGCCTGATAGTCCCTGCTGCAGTATTGTACGCCTCGATCTGAATGGTGAATAATTCCCTTGGGTGGTTTATGTCTTCTGACAGCATTCTCTAGAGCTCTAATACAAAGCTCTGTTCTCATGTTATTGTCTGTTGCCCAGCCCACTATCTCCTTGGTGAATATATCTTTTACAGTGGCCAGGTACAGCCATCCTTCATAAGTGTTTATGTAACTGATATCCGTTACCCACACGGCAGCCGGTCTATTGGTCGTAAAATCCTGATTTAAAAGGTTTTCTGCCACTGGCAGTTTATGATTGGAATTTGTTGTAGCTTTAAATTTCTTTTTCCGTTTTGCATATAGCTTGTTTTTCTTCTGGATTTCGTAAAGTCTCTTACGGCTGCAATGGGGAAACTTTTCCCTTACATCCGCAAGGATTTTGTCCAGACCGCACATGCCATGACATTCATCGTAACTTTGTTGGGCAGTTTTAAGTATTTCTTGGTTCTCAAGCTTACGTTTACTTGGGAGCCGGTCTTTCCAATCATAATAGCCGCTCCGCGATACTTCGAGGACCTGGCACATCTTCTCAACCGGGAATACGGAGCTATGTTCCTTGATAAATTTATAGGTTACTTCCGGTTGCTTGTCGCGAAGATGGCCGCAGCTTTTTTTAATATTGCTACCGACTCCTCTAAGTCAGTATTTCTACGCTTTTCAGCTCTTAATTCAGCCTCCAGCTCCATTATCCTTGCTTTATCAGGAGATTGTCTCTTTTTATCTTCTCCTAACCAATTTCTCAGAGTCTGTGGATTTATTCCCAGATCCTTTGCCACACTTGCGACTGATCTGCCGTTTTCTTTAACTAATCTGGTTGCATCTGCCCTGAATTCAGTATCATAACGTTTTCCATTGTTCCCCATTTATTAATCCCTCCACAGTTGTTATTTTACCTAACTACTGTGTGTCCGACAAATCGGGTATAGGCCATAAGGTCCTGTTCTGATTCGCTTATCACCTTATCCGCCATTATGAACAGCACCTTGTTTTCCTTCTCAATATGCTGGCGCAGGAGATTGCGGTATAGAACAGCGGCATTATTAAATCCCTCAATATTCTTTT
>JAQUJQ010000245.1 GCA_028680875.1 Eubacteriales bacterium | reverse complement strand
TGATCTGTCCGTCTCGTTCAATGACTGCCCCTACGGGGACCTCACCTACAGCAAATGCTTTTTTTGCCTCCTTAAGAGCTTCTTTCATAAAAAAATCAGGGTTCATTCTACCACCTGTATTTATAAATCCGGCCTGGGCTTGTCCTAAATGCTTAGCCCTACCATATTATCATAAATCAGATTGGTTTTCAATCTGATTTTAAGAAGGGATTGTATGTAGGTTTGGGACAGAAGATTAGAAACAAACCTCCTGAATGTCACCTGTTTTGGCATTAATGGCTACAATCCAGTAACCATATGAAGATTGATCTTGTTGAGTGCTCGCAACAGGCTGCCAATAAACAAATCCTGAACGGCCTCCATCCGGCTGTTCCTCTTGTGTAAACCGTCCAGGAATTGCAAAATAGAATTCCTCGGCCAGCCCGGCAGGGCCGGGTTTTGCTCCAAAAAGGTAATGCTTATACATGGCAGCAAAATAGTGGGCGCCCGGAGATACGAAAGGTAGGCCTCCTACATTCAAAACTCTTTTCCACCTTGCCCCTGTTAAATCTCGTTCGAAGGGTTTAACCTCTTCATAATAGTCGGCTGTTTTGCACGTATATCCACAAAAATGCAATAGATGCTCGTTATAGAAGGAGTTATAAACCATACGTTCTTTGATCTGCTGTTGTTCCTGTTTCCGTTCGCACTCCTGTTCTTGTTCTTGCTCTCGCTCTTGTTCGCATTCTTGCTCTTGTTCTTGCTCTCGCATACGTTCCATCAACTGCTCTTCTGCCCGGCGATACTCATTTGTTTCCACCGGTTCCTCTTCGATATCCTTTTCTGTATACTGTTCTTTTTGCTGAAAAAAATCAGTTTCACCACCCATAGTACCTTTTAGTACCGGATGTAGGGCTTCTTTACTATCAGTCCCTGACGCTGCTGCTACAATTGCCACTGTATAATCATCATAGCAATTCCCTTTTCCATCTACATCCAAAGGATTAAAGCGAAAATAGGTTTCACCATTGCCGTTACGATTAATGATTAAACTCCCCAATACAGCATGGATGGTTTTTTCCTTCTTCTTTCCAAATAGTATCAGCTTATATATGTAATCTCCTCGTCCGTAATATTTTAAATTTTGAACCACACAGCGAAGTGCTCCTTTGTTGTTTCCTGTTTCTACCTTTAAATAACCCTTTACAGGAGCTTCTCTTGTTGAGTACTCCCTGGTTTGCTCCTCCAACATGACAAAGGTGCGATTGTATTTCATATAATTCATTCCGTCCCCCTCCAACATACAAATTGGTAGTATAGATATATGCGCAAGGATGTGAGATTATGCTGGGGGGAGGGTAGTTATAAGGTGGTTATAATGGGACTTCGTTTTCCTTATCTATATTATTAACGATGCAATTTTTCCCTTTATTTTTAGCGTTATACATTTTATAATCTGCAAGTCTAATCATATCGTCCGATGTCAATTTAGTATCCTTCATGGTCTGTACACCAAAGGATGCGCTAAGGCAAGCATCTCTTGTTCCCGTTGAAATGCATATTTTTTCAATTTGTTCTCGTACTTGTTCAGAAACCTTATAGGCCTCATTATTGTCCGTATTGTTCAAACATATAAGAAATTCATCTCCTCCATATCGAGCGGACCAATCACATTCTCCACGGATGCAACTTCTTAGAACCTGACCAACCTGCTGTAAAACTTGATCACCAACTAAATGTCCAAATTTATCGTTGATTTGTTTTAAGTTGTCTATATCAAACAAAATTATGGAGATCTGGCAACCTTCAAGGGAAGATTTAATGATGTCTACCGGCAAACGTTCTTTGATATATCGATGATTATACAAAGATGTCAATGAATCCTTCATTGCCATATCATTCAATTCTGAAATGATGTTATGCATCGTTTGACCATCATTATAATCACCTGAACCGATCATCATGCTATCGGTCGCATTTTTTAAAAGTTCGAGTACAACAGGGCTTGTTGTATTTTCTATAGGAAGTGCAATAACTAGCATAATTGAGTCAAAGCTTTGCTCCAACTTCATATAGCTTTTATTCCCTTGATAGGCCCTTACTGAGATGCAGTTATCACAGATCTTTTGGCTTTTCCAATATTTATAACAGATTTCATCCGTGTCTATAATTGTGCATCCCCGGGATTGCAGTACTTGTTTACGCACCGGGTCAACCACTCGTACAGCGTCGTACATTTTATTAAAAAAGGCCAATTCTTTTTCCAGCATATTCAGGGTAATTTTTTTTATCATATTTCATGCACCTCTAATTTAAATGTCATTTTACAGATATTTATCAGTTATATAATTTTTTATTATATCATCTATCTGGGTCAATTGAAATTTTATTGCCTTTATATAAATAAGTTGGTAGTATATCACTATAATCCAAATCTGAAGATTTACGAAAGGTGGTGAGATTTATGTGGATCGATATAGTAATTGCGCTTATCTTTGTGCTTTCTACAGCACAGGGATATCGAAAAGGCTTTATCTATACTTTTATTCATACTGCAGGCTGGCTCTTGGCTATAGTACTGGGTTATGTCTTGTACCCGCATGTATCCGCTTTTCTTTTAGATAAGACAAATTTTTATTATGGAATACATGAAAAAATAGCAGATAAGATATCAGATAGGGGTTCGGCTATTATTGATCCGGTATCTGATAATCTTCCTACCATTTTTGGTAATGTTGTGGATTCTGCTGAACAGGCTATTACATCTGCATTAACCGATGGTTTGTCGGACTTTCTCTTTCAGATCATTTCATTTTTAGCTGTTGTGATAGGTATCCGTCTGTTTTTTCTTCTTCTATCCTCTTTGTTTGGCAAAAAACGTAATAAAGGCATCACAGGATTTGTAGATGGATTCTTTGGCCTAATAGCCGGTATGCTAAAAGGGGTTATTATCATCTTCCTGCTATTGGCTTTACTTGTTCCCGTCATCGGCTTATCCGGCGGAGACTTTCTGGCTG
>JAQUJQ010000244.1 GCA_028680875.1 Eubacteriales bacterium | reverse complement strand
TCGTAGGCCCTCCTCTTGAGAAAATTACCCTAAAGGAGGGAGAAAAAATAATTATGGCAGAATGGGCCAGTGGAAACTATGTAGAAAATTGGGCCCTGACTTTTGAGGCTTGGTGTAAGCGACAGAGATGAATTTAACTGAAAAAAGAGCATGCCCCTAAAGATAATAAATCCAAGGGGAATGCTAACTATTCTTCAAAAGCCTGCTTAACAGACCATGCAGCTCAGACTTTATATACTATCTATGTTTATCAATATATTCCCGAAGCAGCCTGTCATAAGTATCCCGAATTTTTACAATCACCGGATGCTGTGCGGATGAATATTCTCGGTTATCTATAGAAGAAATTGGCAGGACTTTGGGTGAAGTGCCTGAAATGAAGACTCCTTCTACTTCATCAAGTTCATCAACAGTAATAAATTCCTCTTTGACCGGATAACCGGAGTCTATACAGGTTTCCATGATATACTTCCGGGTAATTCCTTTAAGCACTTTTTCTGCGGGTGTCGTATATACCACATTGTCTTTGACAAAGAACAGATTTGAAACACTGCCCTCTCTAAGATTCCTATTCCGATCTACAAGTAAAAGCTCATAGACACCGTTTTCGGATTTGATTCGGTTGATTTTTTCTTTGTAGTCCAGGTCAACAAGTTTAATATTTGGATTTTCTCTCTCAATCCAGTATAGTTTTGTAGGAACGCCGCAGCTTATCATTTCTGCTGTAGGGTATGAATTTTTACTGACGTATCCTACGGTTTTATATTGACTGTCTCCGGTAAAGGCAATGAACTTTACATTACAGTTCTGTTTACCATTGGCCTCAGCCAGCTGATCGATCTGCTTATGTAGTTCCTCAGAGCTGATCAGGGAATTTCTATTTGATGGACCGGATGCAGGTTTCCCTTCCGCTGCTGCAAAAGAATGCGTCATCCTCTCATAATGGTCTTCAAAAAACAAAGGTACTCCGTCAATTAGCCGGATAACTTCATAAACCATTTTGCTCTTGCCATTTTTGTCTTTACCCAATTCGGAGTTTTGTTGGATTTCCAGAAGCCGGGAAAAGTCGTCTGTTTTACTGTCTACTATAATAAACGCTTCTGCATTTTCTTCTATCATTTGTTCTTGATTCCTTTCATTAATTCCAGTCTCCATTCTACTCCAATAATCTTGCCGGGGCAATCAGAAAAAATACTTTAATATTCCATTAAATCCCATTAATTTTGCTCTAATCACCCCTGGGGAGATGGCAGACTAGAGCCATATATGGTATATTTTCGATGGGGCGGAGAAGAATTTATAATACTTTTGCAGGAAATAACGTTAGAAAATGCATATATAGTTGCCGAAGAAGTCGGGAAATTCATTTTCATGTGCTGACAGCGCTTTATTAAAGGCAAAATTAAATGGGAGGAACAAGGTCCAATTATCGGTGTAAAGCACCTTTGACAAAAGCCTCCATCGGGTTATATTTTTTTACAACTCAAATGGAGGCCATTTTCATAAAACCTCTGATTTAATGAAGAATAGTTAGCTTCTCGTTTCAAATGATTCACAGTCTGTACACTTCACATCAGTAGGATCGTTTTCATGCGTTCCTACGCTGATTTGGCTTAAAGCACAGTAATCAGCACCATCTGCATGATTAGAGCATTGTGTAACTGAGCATTTTATGCTATGATTATAATTTGATTTGTCCATAATCTAACCTCCCGTTTTAATTCCTTATTAGTGTATCTCGTAAGCGAAATAATATTAATGGGAAATTTTAACTATGATAATATTAGCCAGGAGAGCTATTTGATGAGGAAAAAGCAACTAACTATTATGTCAGTGGTAATGATTACTTCATTTATAACTACTTTTACAGGAAGTGCTCTTAATTTATCAGTACCGGCTATCGGTGAAGAATTTAATGCCGGCGCTGTTTCCTTGGGTTGGATAATCAATGGGTATATTTTAGCTTCTGCAGCTTTGTCCGTACCTTTTGGAAGATTAGCTGACATAACAAGCCGGAAAATAGTTCTTGTAACTGGAATCCTGATTTTTACTGTCTGCTCCGGAGGAGCTTCCTTTGCTGCGACCATTAAGGCTTTGATCATTTTTAGGGTTGCGCAGGGAATTGGAGCCGCTATGATTTTTTCTACTAATCAGGCAGTACTGATCAGTGCTTTTTCACCGGAAAAACGGGGGAAGGTGCTGGGATTTTCAATTGCTGCAACTTATACCGGCTTGACAGCGGGGCCGGTAGTGGGAGGATTATTGAATCATTATTTTGGCTGGCGTTCTATTTTTATTCTTACTTTTGGAATAGGCCTTATTGTGTTTATCATAGCAGCAAAGAAGCTTCCTCAGGCAGGCATCGGCGATAATGGAAAAAATATGGATATTATTGGCAGCTTACTTTATGTCTTTACCATAACAAGTATTATGTATGGCTTTTCTGCCTATTCTACAACAAATTTTGCAAAACTATTAATACCGCTTGGAGTGCTGTTTTTTATACTGTTTGTTTATCACGAGCTTAGAATCAGTAGCCCAATCGTTCAAATACGGATGTTTAAGAATAACATAGGTTATCTTTTATCCAATATAGCGGCGCTTCTGAATTACGGGGCTACCTTTGCTTTAGGCTATTTGTTGTCAATTTATTTGCAGATAATAAAGGGTTATGATTCTCAGTTATCCGGACTGATATTGATCAGCCAACCCCTTATTATGGCGATTTTATCTCCATATGCAGGTAAGCTTTCTGATCGGATTTCTGCATATAAACTGGCATCCTTTGGAATGGCTCTGTGTAGCCTGGGACTGTTTTCCTTCATATTTATATCGGAAAACTATCCATTGCCGATGGTCATTGTTAATTTATTTGTTGTAGGCCTGGGATTTGCATTTTTCTCTTCACCCAACACCAATGCTGTCATGTCCTGTGTAGAGCCGAGGGATTACAGCGTAGCATCCTCGGTTTTGGCTACCATGCGAACTATCGGCCATAGTGCCAGCATGGC
>JAQUJQ010000030.1 GCA_028680875.1 Eubacteriales bacterium | reverse complement strand
ACTACAGGATATAAACAGTTGAGAGTTTATGGGTTCTTATATATAATGAATTTGTAAGAGAGGAAATGCATGACCTAGGAGATTGAAGGTGTTAGAGAATGGCTCAAAACTATAATAAACATGAAATAATAAATATTGTTTCAAGATATGCAGACGCTATTAGAACGGAAATAACGGTTAATAAAATCTTTCTTTATGGCTCATATTCGAAAGGAAACCCACAAGAAGACAGCGATATTGATGTTGCTGTAATATCCCCTGACTTTTCCGGTGATATTATTGAAGATCAAATTTTTTTAATGAAATATAGGAGAAACATTGATTTAAGAATTGAGCCCAAACCCTTTAGACCGGAGGAGTTTGATTCTATGAATCCTTTTGTCCGAGAAATATTAAATACTGGGATAGAGGTATAGCAATTATGAGAATCAACAAGACAGCAATAATATGTGCTGTGTTATTGTGCTATGATGGACAAAGAAACGGATTGTATCGTATTGGATGTGGGTATACAAAAAGAATACGATTGCTAAAGGTAATGTAATGATCGATATAAATGAAGTGGAAAAAATACTTGATGAAATTGCAACCGAACTGCCCGAGAGGTTCTATAAGGAGCTAAATGGGGGGATTCTTTTGTTACCTCAGGTTAAACGAAATCCTATCGGTAAAGACAACGACCTCTATGTAATGGGAGAGTATCACCACAGTGGCAGTATGGGTCGATATATAGTCATATATTATGGATCCTTTGAGAAATTATATGGTAATTTGGGAAGAAACGCACTAAAAAAGAGACTGGCTCACACTCTGAAGCACGAATTCACCCACCATTTGGAATCCCTGGCAGGTGAACGGAATCTTGAGAAAGAAGACGAGAAGTTTTTGGAAGAATATTTAAAGCGGAATTCATAACGGTGTCCATAACGGTGCCAGACACCAATCAGACACCAATCAGACACCAATCACAACAGACACAACAAACCTGGGATAACAATATAAAAGTAACGCTTTTCATACTGATTTATTGAATTAAATAAATGTGAAAGCCGTAACTATTACTTGATTTGGTAATACTGCGGCTTTTTTTGTTAGGTGTGCTTATAGTTGAAAAACTCTCCGATATAGCGTACAGTATATGTAAATAAATGTAAATATAACCTGCTAAAAGTTAAGCCGTTGACATTCTTGATAACTAATTAGTATAATAATAGAAAGGTGGATATACTATACCAAATTATAAGAAGAAAACAAGAAAAGCACCGCAACGAGAAATTCAAAAGGCTATAGATAACTTAAAAGAATACATTGCAAGGAGTGAAAAAAATGAATAAGAAATGGAGAGATGTCGAAAAGAATATAACAGCTCTAACGAATGAAGAGCTGGCGGAAATCGAATTAAGAGTTCAAATTGCTGGAAAGATTATTGAAGCACGTCAAAATAAGGATTTAACTCAAAGAGCCCTTGAAGAAATAAGTGGAGTGCGTCAACCAGTAATTGCCAGAATTGAAAAAGGTAAAACGGATCCGCAAATAACTACAGTTTTAAGGATGTTAAAGCCATTAGGTTATACCTTAGCGGTTGTACCTTTAACCAAGTCTAAAGAAGATGAACAATAACGACAGACACTTAATGAGATTGAAGGTGTTAGAGAATGGCTCAAAGCTATAATAAACATGAAATAATAAATATTGTTTCAAGATATGCAGACGCTATAAGAACGGAAATAACGGTTAATAAAGTTTACTATATATCTCTATAGTATCTAGCAAAAAATAGGTAATTGACCAACCTGATATATTTGTCTATAATAAACTTAGACTTTAGAATAGACGAATAAATTAGTATATATGCGTATATACTAACAGGGAGGTGTCGATATGTACATTAAACGTGCAGTAGAAGATTCTATATTGCAAATATCAAAATCTTTTCCGGTTTTGTTGGTGACCGGGCCCCGGCAGGTGGGAAAGACTACTCTCCTTAAACAACTTGCCGGATCAGAGAGGGTTTATGTCTCGCTGGATGATCCCGATGTGCGTTTTCTTGCTAAAAATGATCCGTCATTGTTCATGCAACGCTATGTACCGCCGGTTATGATTGATGAAATTCAGTACGCACCTGAACTTCTACCTTATATCAAAATGAGCGCGGATCGCTCAGGGAATAATGGGGATTTCTGGTTAACCGGTTCACAAATGTTTCATATGATGATGAATGTCAGCGAGTCACTGGCCGGGCGTGTCGGAATAGTTAATCTACTGGGTTTATCAAACAGTGAAATCAGAGGGATAATATCTGAGCCCTTTACAACCTCTCCCGACCGGTTGATGGCTCGAAGGAAGACGCTTGACAAGATGGGGTTAACTGAGATCTACCAACGTATTTTTCGGGGTGGAATGCCGGCATTGTACGCAGATGCTGACATTAATCCGGAAACCTATTACTCTTCCTATATCAATACCTACCTTCTGCGGGATATTAAGGACTTGACACAAGTTGGAGACGAAATGTCTTTTTATAATTTTATGATTGCAGTAGCCGCACGTACGGCAAAGCCGATCATTTATGACGAATTAGCAAAGGATGCGGGAATTAGTGCTCCCACCGCAAAAAAATGGTTATCGATTATGGTGTCCTCTCAAATTGTGGTACTGGTCCGGCCATACCACAATAACGTACTCAAACGGGTGGTTAAAACGCCACTTCTTCATTTTTTAGACACAGGTCTTTGTGCATACTTACTTAGATGGGGGAATGCTGAAATACTGGAGAGGGGTGCAATGGCCGGAGCATTTTTTGAAAGCTGGGTGTTCTCAGAAATTTATAAGAGTTATCTAAACGCTGCCAAGGAACCACCTGTATTCTATTATCGTGACAAAGATAAGAAGGAAATCGACCTCTTACTTATGCAGGACGGCGCACTATATCCCATTGAGATTAAGAAGGCTGCTTCGCCTGGCAATGAGGCAATCAAGCATTTTAAGGTACTTAACCCTGTAACCGAACCGGAACGTTTCGGTAGCCTTGGGCAATACAAAATGGAAATAGGAACGGGAGCCGTTGTTTGTATGGCAAATGATCTTATGCCCATTGACAGAAAAAATTGGTATGTTCCGGCGTGGATAATCTAGGAGCTATCTTTCAAAAAAACAACGGTGTCAGACACATCACAATATTTATGAATTTGGAGGAATTATCAACAGGCATTACGAGATCGAGTAATAGTAATGTCAGATGCCAAAGGTAGGGGTTCTATAAGGAGCTCAATGGGGGGATTCTTTTGTTACCTCAGGTTAAACGAAATCCTATCGGAATCACTGGCAGGTGAACGGAATCTTGAGAAAGAAGACGAGAAGTTTTTGGAAGAATATTTAAAGCGGAATTAAAAATAATATTCAAGGAATATATAATTTCAAAATATCAGTATTGACAAAATATTGACAAAATATCGATGGTATGATAACGTTTCAGTTAGTAAAAACTAGTAAAATACTAACAATAGGAGGTACGTAAATGAAAGGTTTAGCAATGCTGGGAATCGGAAAAATTGGTTGGATTGAAAAGGATGCTCCTAAATATGGTCCTTTAGATGCTTTGGTAAGGCCAATTGTTGTAGCTCCTTGCACATCCGATGTTCATACTGTATGGGAAGGCGCAATCGGAGAACGTACTGACATGATTTTAGGCCATGAGTCAATTGGCGAAGTAGTGGAAGTCGGTGAACTGGTAAAAGACTTTAAGAAAGGCGATAAGGTCATCGTCCCTGCTATCACTCCTGATTGGGGTTCTATTAATTCTCAGAGAGGATTTCCTATGCACTCGGGCGAGGCACTTGGCGGATGGAAATTTTCCAACTTTAAGGATGGTTGTTTTGCAGAATTGTTCCATGTTAATGAAGCAGATGCAAACTTAGCACATCTTCCTGACGACGTTGACCCTGTTGCGGCTGTTATGCTGACCGATATGACAACAACAGGTTTTCATGCGGCTGAGCTTGCAGAAGTAAAACTCGGAGATACGGTTTGTGTTATTGGTATTGGCCCTGTTGGTTTGAATTCTGTTGCAGGTGCAAATATGATGGGTGCTTCTCATATTTATGCTGTTGGATCACGTCCTGACTGTGCCAGAGTTGCAAAGGAATATGGAGCAACAGAAATTATTAACTACAAACAGGGAGATATTGTAGACCAGATTCTTTCAAAAACAAAAGGTGCCGGCGTTGATAAAGTTCTTATTGCGGGCGGTAATGTTGATACTTTTGCACAGGCTATTAAAATGCTTAAACCGGGAGGAGCTATCGGAAGTGTTAACTACCTTGGTTCAGGTGAATTTATTAAAATTCCAAGAATTGAATGGGCTGTAGGCATGGGTCATAAAAGAATCAATGCAGGCTTAACTCCGGGCGGACGTGTCAGAATGGAAAAACTCGCTTCTTTAGTTCAAACCGAGAAATATGATCCTAGCAAACTTATCACTCACAGATTTGAAGGTTTTGAAAAAATGGAAGAGGCTCTTCTATTGATGAAAGATAAACCTTCCGATCTAATTAAGCCGGTTGTAATAATCTAAGGATAAATCTTACCATTTGATATTGCCGATAAAACTTTATAAGAGAGCAGTTAATCTGTTCTCTTATTTGCTTTTAGAGTGTTTTTTATCTATTGTAATAAACTAGAAATCCTTGACTTTAGTATATACATTGTATATACTAAATGAGAGGTGATGCAAATGTATACCACTATTCAAAAATGGGGAAATAGTCAAGCAGTAAGACTCCCAAAACCAATATTAGAAATGGCCAATCTCAATGAAAATGACAAAGTAGAAATTAAAGTTCAGGACAATAATATAATAATTACTCCTGCAAAGAAGCATAGGACCCTACAAGAAAGAATAGCTGAATATCAATGTGACTATAAGTGCAGTGAATGGGATACAGGAAAACCAAAGGGTAAAGAGGTATTGTAATGAGGTATATACCACAGCAGGGTGATTTGGTGTTTTTAGAATTTAATCCTCAGGCGGGACATGAACAGATGGGTAAAAGGCCTGCATTAGTTGTAAGCAATAACACATATAATAGATTCACTAACATAGCTATAGTATGTCCGATAACTAACTCAAATAGACGTTTCCCGCTGCATGTAGAACTGGATGAGAGAACAAAAATAAAGGGAGTTATAATGTGTGAGCAGGTAAAAGCCTTAGACATTGATGCCAGAAATGCAGTATATCAGGAAAAAGCACCACCTGATATTGTTGAAGAAGTCATTGATATATTAATAGGTTTTATAGAGATTTAGTTAACAGTGATTGATACCGAATAACCAATCACAATACGGCTAATCAGTCCTGTCTGCATTATTTATCATATGATCAAGGAATTTAGCCATAAGTGGTGCATAAGTCAAAGCAAAAATAACACCGGCACCGATTGCGACCTTTTTCTTATGTTTTTTAGGCATACTAATTCCTAATATAGTTCCCATAGAAGCCAGACATATCTTCAAAAGGGCAAAATCCACTATATTCATATGCCTTATATATCTTTGGGTTTTTTCAATGAAATTCATTCTGTAGCCCTCCATTTTATTATTCGTCTTTTTTTCATCATAACAAAGGTTCCCTATTTACGCAAGTTGTATCCTATATATATTGACGGAAAAATCGCATTTTTCAGCAAATGATTAAAATATGTATAAATACGTGATATAATACCCAATAATCTATTTTATAACTATTAAAAATTGCCGGTTGACAGTAGCTATCGCCCAGTCAATTTGCTACAATATGAATGAGTATTGGTTTATTAAGAAGGTGATCTGATTGGACAATAAAGAGAAATACGATTATTGGGAAGACATAGCTGAATATGATTTAGATACGGCTGAAGCTATGCTATTAACAGGCAGGTATTTATATGTTGTTTTTATGTGTCAACAGGCTGTTGAAAAATTAGTTAAAGGTCTATTTATAGTGCATAAAGGAGAAGAGCCTCCTAGAATTCATAACATATGGAATATTTTTGACAGAACTTTCAACGTAGAAAAGTTCGAAGAAAAAGAGAAGTTGGTCGCAGAAAAATATTTTTCCTTCTTTGATGAATTGTTAGCATATTATATATCAGAAAGATATCCTTCATATAAAGAAAAAATATCAAAATCTATAACTAAAGAAAAGGCTTCAGAGGTATTGGTGAACACGAAGGAGGTGTTCCTATGGTTGAAATCCCTGAAAACATTAGAGAAGTAGTGATAAACTATTTAAAAGATTTGAGCTCTGAAATAGATATAGACAAAGCTATTCTATTTGGCTCTTACGCTAAAGGTAATTATGGTATAGATAGTGATATTGATTTAGCCATATTTTCTGACTCATTTAAAGATATGGAACGTGTAGAGAGCATTAAATACTTACTGAAAATGGCTAGGAAATATAAGGGAGTAGATTTACAGCCCATTTCTTTCACAAAACAAGATTACGAAGAGAGAATAGGAATAGTAAGGGAAGTATTGAAAACGGGAATTGAGTTGTCGATAGTAGCGATGGCAGACGCCAACACCAACTGACTTGTCGTAGAGTAGCAAATGATTAAAATATGTATAAATACGTGATATAATACCCAATAATCTATTTTATAATTAATGTATAGGGGGTAGAGATGAAACTTGATTTTGATGACTACAAACTATACTTAGAACATGTACCGGGTGTACTCGCCATAGATAACGATGGCAGCGTCATTTATATGAGCGAGCAGTGTGCTGATTATCTTTTGGTTGACAGGGATGAATCCATAGGCAAGAATATAATCGATGTTTTTCCTTATACACAAATGATAGAAGGGCTTAAATATAATAAAATCAGAATAGTTTTTTATAATACTAATGTTGGAATAGGGATTAGTGTTCACGTACCCATATACAAGAATGATATCAAGATAGGTTTACTGGAATATGACGTAATACAAGGGTCTGAATTCTTATATGATTTTGCAGACCGGTACAGGCAGTTTCTGGATCGGGAATTCAAATTTTTATCACATGAGATAATGAATCTGACCGGAACCAAATACACAATAAATAATATCATAGGAAATTCTGATCAAATAGTTAACTTAAGAGAGCATATTACACAGGCTGCTCATACAAATTCATCCGTATTGATTACAGGAGAAACCGGAACCGGTAAGGAATTGGTCGCTCATTCGATTCACAATCTGAGTAATCGGAGAAATAATTCCTTTGTAAGAATCAACGCCTCTGCTTTACCGGAATCACTGGCCGAATCGGAGCTCTTTGGATATGATGGAGGATCCTTCACGGGAGCCATAAAAGAAGGGAAAAAAGGTAAATTTGAACAGGCAGATACCGGAACGTTTTTTATTGATGAAATAAATCAAATGCCGATGAGCTTGCAGCCGAAATTACTTAGAGTACTTCAGGAGAAAGAGATCAATCGAATCGGAGGTTCCGGCTGTATACCTGTTGATGTCAGGATCATTACTGCAACAAATAAAGATTTGAGACAGCTTATTAAAGAAGGTAAATTCAGAGAGGATTTATATTATAGATTAAATGTGATCGAAATACATACTCCGCCGTTAAGAGACAGGATTGATGATATACCTCTTCTTACACAGTCTGTTGTCGTTGAATTGAATCCGGTTATGGGGAAAAGGGTGACAAAGGTAAATCCCGTCGTTTATGATATGTTTAAGTCTTATGACTGGCCGGGAAACGTACGGGAATTACATAATGTAATAGAGCGGGCCATGAATTATGTGGAAGGGGATACTCTATTGCCGGAGCACTTTAAATTCAAACAAGTAATCTTTGAAAGGCTTGAGAAACGAACGTATCGGGAAATAAATATCAACACAGATAAAAAAGATATATTTGAAAGTATAAGCCCGATTGAAGCGTTGAAAAATGCTGCAGAAAGGGAGCTTTTAATAAAGGTGATTTTTGATTGTGACAACAATAAAAGCAAAGCGGCAAAAGTATTAAAAATATCAAGGCCATTACTTTATCAGAAAATGAAAAGGTTGAATATTAAACTGTAAGTATATAAATACAGTGTAAGCCTAAGATTACATCAATTACTAAGCCCTAAGACTATTAGAATTGCTTAATTTGTCGCAATATTCAAATAATATTTATTCCAAACGGCGTCAGTTTATACTTACGCCACTTTTTTATTTATTTTTAAAACCTGTAAATTCCAACGTTTTCATCCTGGCATAATTCTTGCGAAATATTAAATATGAATGACGTTATTCAAATCATTTATTAAGGAGGTAATCATGGAGCTTGCTTCGAATTATGGAATTATAAGTTTAATTCCTGTAACAGTAGTTATTGTCACGGCCGTTATTTCTAGAAAAACAGTCGAGCCTTTGATATTAGGCGCACTGGTAGGATACGTTATTCTCTATAAAGCAACCTTCTTTACTGAATTCCTTTACGGATTTGCAACAATTATTTCAGAGAACGGTTGGTTTGTTTTGGTATTCGGACTCTATGGCATAGTAATAGTATTGCTGGAAAAGTCGGGAGGAGCATTGGGTTTTGGTGATTTTGGAACGAAAGTGGCAAAAACAAGAGCATCATCACTACTGATTACCTGGGTATTAGGTATCTTAGTGTTTATCGATGATTACCTAAATAACCTGGGTGTAGGAACCGCAATGAGAAATATCACAGATAAACATAATGTGGCACGGGAATATCTGGCCTATATCGTCAACTCGACAGGTGCTGCGGTGTGTGTGCTGGTCCCAATGTCATCTTGGGCAATTTTGATGATATCGATTTATGATGGCCTCGGGGTGCAGGTGAATGGCAGCAGTTATATGGCTTATGTACATACGATCCCTTTCATGTTCTATGCATGGGCGGCAGTGCTGTTCGTCCCATTGCTATCATTGGGAGTGATTCCATTATGGGGGCCGATGAAGAAAGCACAGTTAAGAGCAGATGAGGGCCGGTTGTTCCCGGAAGGCTCTCAGGTAAAACAGATTGGCGGATTTGAAGACATCGAGAAAACAAGCATGTGGAACTTCATTCTTCCTATGGCTGTCTTAATTGCGGTCACTCTTTATACGAATGATATCCTGATCGGTATGGCGGTTGGATTCGTAGTTTGTATACTTCTATTCGTACCTCAAAAGATAATGACATTATCGGAGCTTTGTGATCACTCGGTCGAAGGATTTCAGAGCATGGTTCTGTGCACGGGAATCGTACTCTCAGCTTTTTTACTGCAAAGAGCAAACGGAGAGTTGGGCCTTACCGAATATGTAATATCTGTTGCAGAGCCGATTATTAATGCAAAATTATTACCGGTTATTGCGTTCATAATCTGCTCAGCTATAGCCTCCTTTACAGGAAGCTTCTGGGGGACAATGACAATTGCATCACCGATTTTGATTCCTTTGGCCACAACTCTGGGAGCGGATACAATTCTTGTAGGGGGTGCTATTGTATCTGCGGGAGCATTTGGAAGCCATACTTGTTTCTTTGGAGATGCTGTAACTTTAGCATCGGCGGTAACAGGAATTACAAATACTGATTATGCAAAAACAGCACTTCCAATGATTGTGGCTCCGGCTGCTGTTGCACTCATATTATTTACAGTATTTGGTTTTGTGTTATAAAAGGAGCGTTTTATGCAAGCTGATTTAATTCTTAAAGGTAAAGCTATCTTCGATAGTATTAAGGAAAAACCTTTCAAAGGATTTGTTGCTGTTAAAGATAACCGCATCGCAGGAGTAATATATAATTGGAGTACCGAGAAATGGGTAGGTCCGAATACCAAAGTCTATGACTGCGGCGACAAACTGGTAATGCCGGGTTTCCACGATAGTCACACCCATCTTCTCATGGCAGGCATGTATAAAACATTTGTAAACCTGGCAGACGCCAGATCTGAAAAAGAAGCGGTCGAGATGGTAAAAAAGGCTTACGACAATGGTGAGTATGACGACTTCGAATGGATAATAGGCTTTAGCTGGTATCACATATTTTGGGATAACAGAACCCCTCCGACCAAAAAATCCTTGGATAAGCTGTTTCCGGATAAGCCGGTATTTCTTTTGAATGCCGAGGCCCATGGAGCCTGGGTAAACAGCAAAGCACTTGAATTGGCCGGTATCACCCGTGAAACGCCGGATCCCTTTGGAGGTTTTTTTGGAAGAGATGAGTCAGGAGAGCCTACCGGATTCCTGTACGAAGCTGCTGTTGGAGCGGTCAGTAAATATGCATTTTCTTTTTCACTAGAGCAGGAAAAACGGTTTTTAAATGCTTTTATGGAGGCTGCCGCTGCCTATGGAATCACTTCGGTGAATGATGTACAACCATATTTTCACGGAAACATGGGACATTTGAAAACATATAGCGACATGGACAAGAAGGGCGAGCTTACAATCCGAATTCATGCTGCCCCAGATCTTCTTGGAAATCTGGATGATGTTATATCCTGGAGAGATAAATATAAATCTGATAAGCTGCGTGTAGATATGTTGAAACAATTTTTGGATGGGGTCAGCACCACCCATACTGCATTGGTTCTGGAAGAATATACAGATGCACCGGGCAATGTGGGAATTTCCTTAAACAATGTGGATGCAATCAAAAACAAGATTCCGGAAGCACATAAAAGAGGTTTATCAGTGAAGCTGCACTGCTGCGGAGATAAATCAGCCCGGATGGCCCTGGATTATTATGAAAATGCCATTAATCTCTATGGGAAAAACGAGTGTCGTCATGCCATCGAGCACTTGGAATTGGTTTCCGAAGAGGACAGACCAAGAATCAGGGAACTTGGCATAATACCTTCTATGCAACCGGAACATATCGCTATGACACAGACCTTTGCAGAAAACCCCTATCCGGTTACCTTGGGAAAAGAAAGAGCCAATCAAACCTGGCCTTTGAAAAGCATGTATGATATGGCCGGCTTGATTGCAGTGGGAAGCGATTGTCCCGTAGTAGATAATAATCCCTTTTTAGAAATCTATCGGGCAGTTACAAGATTGCATAATGACGGAGAACCGAAGGGAGGTTGGAACCCTACCGAAAAACTGTCTCTTTATGAGGTATTAAGGAGCTATACTTATGGTTCTGCCTATGGAACACGCAGAGAGGAAGAGCTGGGAACCTTAGAACCGGGTAAATTTGCTGATATAGTTGTTATTGACAGAAACCTTTTTGCTATTGACCCGAGCGAGATACTGGAAGCAAAGGTTGACATGACGATAATGGATGGCAAGATTATTTTTAAACGTTAGAAATTTCCATGTAGGGAATGATATAACGGACTTTACGGCTCCGTGTTTCTATAAATGAAGGAGGTTTTAAAAAATGAAAAGTTCACCTTTTTGCCCATGTACAGATTATAAATGTCAATTCAATCCCGTCAATCACGATAAAGGCTGCAACCTCTGTGTAGAGGATAGTGTAAAATGTGGAGAAATACCGAAATGCTTTTTTCTAAAGGTGATAGAGGATATAGACGGAATAGAGGACTGGTCCTTCGAAGCCTTTGCAAAGCTTGTATTAAAACAGTAAAAAGTAATGATAAAAAAAGGAGGTCAGCTATGAAAGGTAAAGTTACAATTGGTATGACTCAGTTTAATTGCGTTCCGGATAGATCTGTAAACATGAAGAAAGCAGAAGAACAGATCAGAGCATTGGCTGCAAAGGGTGCTAAGATAATCTGCACACAAGAGCTTTTCAACGGTTTATATTTTCCCCAAACGATTGATTATACAAAATACGATTGGGCAGAACCTGTGGAAGGTCCAACCAATCAGAAGATGATGGCGTTGGCAAAGGAATTGGATGTAGTTATTGCAAGCAGTTTCTATGAGTACGCTATGGACGGAGTTTATTTTAACAGTGTTGCTGCTATTGATGCAGACGGTACAATTTTAGGAGTTTATAGAAAGCACCATATCCCGGAGGGGCCGCAATATATTGAAAAATATTATTTCACACCGGGAGACTCTCCTTATCTCATCTTTAATAGCAAATACGGAAATTTTGGTGTACTTATATGTTGGGATCAATGGTTCCCGGAACCGACCAGAATTTTAGCTCTCAAGGGTGCCGATTTTGTATTCTATCCCTCAGCAATCGGCTCTGAACCGGACAATCCGGAACTGGATACGTCTCAAACCTGGATTGACGGCATGAAAGGACATGCAATCCATAATAACTTTTACGTTTGTGCCTGCAACAGAGTGGGGAGAGAAGATGCAGCAGACGAAAGCGGTTTTATGGAATTTTACGGCAGAGGTTTTGTTTCTGATCCATGGGGGAGAATCATAGCGGAGGGAAAATACAATGAAGAGGATTTGATTATAGCAGAGCTTGATTTGGATGAAATCAAAAGAGCCAGAGATATTCTTCAGTTCCATAGAGATAGAAGAGTAGATAGCTATGATGAAATTCTAAAATTACATATAACTAAGTAACAGATTAAAATAAACGGGACGGTCTCTTTGATGCAATATTGCTTATCAAAAGGACCGTCCCGGACTATTACATGAAAATGTTACCTTTATTTTGCATCGGCTTTTAAGACAGCGTTCAGCATAACAGTTGCTCCTGCGG
>JAQUJQ010000243.1 GCA_028680875.1 Eubacteriales bacterium | reverse complement strand
CAGGGAGAGCATGCTTATTAAGCAATACGTAGCTAAAGTGGACAAGAAAGCCTTCATCACAGTTATACGGGTGGAGACCGTCTGGGGAGCCGGAACAGGATTTAATGAGCTTATTGAAAAGTAGTTAAGATCAACGGGATTACTTAAATTAACAAAATAGAAGACAAAAGTATGTAATATATGATAAAATAAAGCAATTAATAGGATAATATGTTGTATTGTAGAGGCTTAATTTATGAGATTTGTACCTATATCCTGTGTTAGAGAAGGAATGGTTTTAGGGGAGAACCTCTATAGCAATGACGGGGAATTAATGTTAGTCCGTGGAAAAATCCTAACCCAGAAGAATGTTAAATCAATAGTAAGATTGATGTATGCCGGAATTTACATAGAGGATGAAATTTCTGCGGGGATTCCTATTGTTCATATTGTAAGTGATCAAGTAAGAGCAAAAACGTTGAAACAAATCAGAAATCTCTTTATACAGTGTGAAAAGGGCAGTGAAAACATTCAAGACAGCCTAAAAAACACCAAATATCAGATTGACAATATCGTTGATGAGATTTATGAAAATAAGAATATTCTTGTTAACATGATGGATTTAAAAACTTTTGATGATTATACGTATAATCATTCTGTGAATGTAGCAATTCTTTCCATTGCTCTTGGCGTGTCCTTGGAAATGAATAAGCAGGAGTTAAGCGACTTAGGTTTTTCAGCCCTATTACATGATATTGGAAAAGTATTTATCAGCAAGGATATTTTAAATAAAAGTTCTCCGTTAACAGAAGCCGAGTATGAAGAAATCAAGTCACATTCACTTTTGGGATGTAATCACATCAGAAAAGGATATATAGTATCGGAAGAAGCGTTAAATGGCATATTAGAGCACCATGAAAAATATGGCGGGGGTGGATACCCTTGCAACATCAAAGGCGAACAAATTTCCCGGGCAGGTAGAATAATTGCCACTGCTGATGTCTATGATGCTTTGACAACAGAACGTCCATACAGAAAAGCCATCCTTCCTTCAGATGCAGTGGAATATATGATGGCTTCCATCATGATTCAATTTGATCCTGTTATAGTTAATGCATTCGTTAGAAAAATTGCACCTTATCCTGCCGGTACTTGTGTAGAACTTAGCAACGGATTGACCGCAATTGTTACTGAAAACTGTGAGGATGCATGTTTAAGACCGAAGGTGAGGGTTTTTAAAGATGGGAATGAAAAAGTAGAACCCTATGAAATCGATTTAGCCGAGTGGGATTTTTTAAATATCGTAATAACAAAAATTGTATAGTCGGGGCTTAAATATGAGTGGTTATATTGATTATTATCAAATTTTACAAGTACATCATGATGCAGAACAGGATATGATTGATGCCGCTTATCGCTGCTTATCAAAATTGTATCATCCGGATGTAAACAACAGTGTTACGTCTGTAGAACTGATGAAAGCGATTAACATCGCATACAGCGTAATCGGTGATGCATGTAAGCGCAAGGAGTATAATAAGATATGGCTTCAGCGCAATAATGAAAAGAATGAAATTAATTTAGCGCAGGTCGTATTAGATGACTATTTTAGCAATATGGTCGATGGGGACTGGGAAAAGGCTTATCATAAACTAACTACGGTGGATAAAAAGAACATTCCACTTAAGGAATTTGTTGAATGGAAAAATACCGTATCACAGGTTTATAAACTGGGTGATTACAAAATAAACTATTATTGTAAGTATGATAATTGTGAATATGCAGGAACTGTCTACCCGGAAATCCGGCAGTTTTCTATAAATGTGAGAGAGTCCAATTTAAAAACGGGACAAACCAGTCATGAACAAGCACGAAAACACACTGCCTATGAACAGGGTGGTTGGAAGGTATGTCTTGGTTATACGGATTTGAAACCAAGTATATTAAAATTTAAACACCTTGCTCGAACATTACCCAAGATTAATATGGATGAGATATGCAAAAAAGCTATCATGAGCATTGATCCCCTGACAGGAATTTTAAGCTATCGCGGATTTATTGAGCAAGCTGAAAAAGAAATGTTACGCAGCCAACGATATGGAAATCCATTATCATTGGCAATTATCACTGTAAAGCTATTTGACGATAAAAATGATGCTTTTAGAGAAAACCAACTGAATGCATCCATTTCCTACATATCTGAGACTTTGAGTGCCAACATACGTAAAACGGATATAATCGGCAGGTGTGACGATTCTTCATTTGTTATCTTATTTACTGAAACAAAATTAAATGACGGCAAACGCGCATTGAATAAACTATTAAAATTGTTCGAGTATAACGATGATCTGAGCCACCAAGTATATTCAACATGTTTAAGCTTGAAGGATGACGATATTGAAACAATACTCAAAGTCAATCGAAATAAAGTTATAGCAAGCGGTAAAACGTTAGGAAAGTACGGATTGTCAGATATACTTGGATTTAACAGAAAATGGAAGAATCATTTCTGACCTGAGAGTAAGAGGTATAGTTCAAAATCTTTTGTTCGTTTTTGTTAACTTTCATAGAAAGCAGCAATTCGCTCTGTCTTTTTTGGATTAACCGGATGGCATCTTCATTCATATCCATCAGAAGTTCTACGTAATGGTTGATTTTAGTTTCTTGCGCTTTTGTGCAAATAGCTTTAGTTTTATCATTCAACGATTCTTCTAGTGCCTTTAATTCTAATATTATATCTTCTCTCTTTGATAATATTTGTACGCATTCTTCTTCTTCCTCAAGATTGCTTAATAGTTCCTCACTAATGCTGACACATTGGCTGAGCAATGCAATCTTTAGATTGAAAATTTCATCTCTATCTTTAAGTTCCATGACATTCCTTTCTTGAAGATGAAGACAAGGGGACGTTTAAACTGTCTTGTCGGCAAGACAGTTTAAACGTCCCTTTGTCTTATTTTTTTGTACGTGCGATTCGATCTGCCTGCCGAAATGCAACTTTTAATTCATCAATTAAGCCTAGGAGATCCTTCATTAAGGT
>JAQUJQ010000242.1 GCA_028680875.1 Eubacteriales bacterium | reverse complement strand
AAAATATCCCAGATTACCGGGCATGATTTTGAAACTGTTAAGAAGTATGTTGAGAAAGAAGATTTTAATCACACAGTCCGCCCTAAGCAGAGGCGGAAAGGCAAATTATCCCCATATAAGAGCATTATCACAACATGGCTCATCAACGATAAGCAAGCACCTCATAAGCAACAACACACTGCAAGAAGAGTGTTTGACCGGTTGAAGGAGCTGTATGGAGATGAATTTGACGCCAGTGAGAGGTCGGTTAGAAAATTTGTTGCAGGTATTCGAAGAGAGTTGCAAATGAGCACGGACGGATTCCTTCCATTGGAGCATCCTCCGGGAGAAGGCCAAGCAGACTTTGGGGAGGCGCGGTTCATCGAAAACGGCATTACATATGACGGATACTACTTCAACATATCCTATCCTCACAGTAATGGCGGTCATATGCAATTATTCAAAAGTGCAAATCAGGAATGTCTGCTGGAAGGTATGAAGGCAATCTTTGAACACATCGGTGGTGTTCCGATAGCAATCTGGTTTGATAATATGTCTACAGCTGTCAAGAAGATCAAGGAGTATGGGGAACGGGACTTAACCAAAGGCTTTTTAAGATTCATGATGCATTATGGCTTCCAGAGCAACTTCTGCAATCCTAACAGTGGTCATGAAAAAGGTTCAGTAGAAAACAAGGTGGGCTACCACCGCCGGAATATGTTTGTTCCGGTTCCGGAATTTAAGGATTTGAGGGAATACAATAAGGAGCTCCTTCTAAAATGTGATCAGGACATGAACCGGATGCACTACAAGGGATACGGTATGATTAAGGACCTGTTCCGGGAAGATAAGCTGGAATTCTTCAAGCTTCCAAAGGTTCCATTTGAAGTATTCCTGCATGAATTCGCTAAGGCCGACAACTATGGGAAAGTGAAGTTCGATGGAAGAAGCTATTCGACTTCACCTAATATGGCCGGGCGTCAGGTTATTGTTAAAGCTGGTGCCTATGATATTGAAATACTTGATATGGATTGCAATCATATTATTGGACACAGACGGCTTTATGGTGAGGAAAAAGAATCGATGAACTGGATCCCCTATCTTGAACTTATGAGTAAAAGGCCGACGGCATTAAAGTATACAGGGCTGTACAATCAGCTGCCGCCAATTCTTAAAGAATACCTGGACAAGAGCAACTATGAGGGAAAAAAACAGGCTTTAAAGCTGTTTACAAAGATGACATTAGCTACAGGATTTGATACAGCGATAGAGGCATTTGAAGAAGGGATAAAATTAGGTGTCAGCGATTCGGACAGTATTTGGGCGACATATTGCCACTTAACTACCGGAACTTTACCGGAACCAGAAGTGCGTTTGCCTGATACAGTTCCGGAACTTAAGAAGTATATACCTGATATCAAGGTATATGATGAGTTGATCATTCCCGGAGGGCTACAGCTATGAATTCAGATATATTGATTAAGCAGTATTGCAAGGAACTCCGGTTTGGAAAGAATATTTATGAGAACTATTCAAAGATCAACGCAGCCGATTATGGCGATTTTCTGGCACAGCTTTTAAAGATGGAGATAGAACACCGAGAACTGACCAGGAAAAACAGAAATCTTAAATCTGCAGGTTTTGATGTCATTAAGACCTTTGAAAGCTATGAATTTGGAGATGTTCAGATACCAAATACCATAAGTATTGAAGAACTAAAGACCGGAGCTTTTATTGATAAGCTCGAAAACCTGATTCTTTATGGTCCGGTAGGGACCGGAAAAAGCCATATGGCAACAGCTATTGGAGTTGCAGCCTGTTCGAGAGGAAAGAAGGTAAAATTTTACCGTACAGCAGCATTGGTCAACCACTTGAGTGAAGCAAAAGCAAAAGGCGAATTACAGCGTTTTATGAAGAAATTAAGAAAAACAGATTTGTTAATCTGTGACGAATGGGGGTATGTTCCCTTTGAGAAAGATGGCTCACAGTTGTTGTTTCAGATCATTTCCGAATGCTATGAGAAAAGGAGCGTGATCATTACAACAAACCTGGAATTCAGTAAGTGGAACGGTATTTTCTATGATGAAAAGCTAACAAGTGCGATTATTGACAGGCTGGTACACCACAGCTACTTGCTTGTTTTTCAAGGACAAAGTTACAGACTTACCCACTCAACCATGAAATCCCAATAATGGGATAGGGGTGCTCGGAAAATTAAGTTCCGCACTGCTCGGATTTATACTTGCCAAAAACAGTCAAATGGGGGGAAACCTGATTTTGTTAAAGGAATAGAAAGTTTATTGGATAAGTTTGCATAGCTTCTGTCTACTTTATATATACATTGCCGTAAGGGTGCGGAGGCTATGTTTAAGTATAATGCTACTCGTTATCAAGACACGGAAAAATTTTTGTAAGTCATCCTCATTAATCTAATAATCGCATTTTAATTCACAAATCGATGATGGCTGATACGTTGAGTTAGAGAGCTAATTAGTTATTATTCCAAAGGGAGATGAATTATATGAACAGTAGTAATGCAGATAGGTTTATTATGATTTATAATGAGTTAGACGAATATATGAGGAAATATCTTAAACTAGATGAGCGGGTTCCGCATACTGAACTAATTAATAGAATGGTCAAAGAAAGTAGAATTTTTAAAGCTTCTGAATATGATTTAAAACGTTATGCTAGTTTGAGAAATGCTATAGTGCACAATCCTGATAAAAAGAATGCTGATCCAATAGCTGAACCTCATAATGCTGTTATAACAAATTATGAAAGTATAAAGAATAAAGTTTTAGATCCTCCTACAGCATTAGATTCAATAGCAATAAGGGCAAATAATATATTCACTGCTACCTTAAATTCAAATGCAATGAATGTTATGAAAGAAATGAGTAAAAATACTTATACGCATGTACCGGTGTTGAATGAGGGAATATTAATTGGAGTTTTTAGTGAAAACACGTTATTTTCATACATTATAAAAAATGAAGCAGTGTTTATTGAGAATGAAATACAAATAAAAGAATTTGAAGAATTCAT
>JAQUJQ010000241.1 GCA_028680875.1 Eubacteriales bacterium | reverse complement strand
CTTAGATGAAGTAAAGGGAATTGCAGTTAATGAAGAAGGGGTTCCTACAGATGCGGAATTGGCCTCTTCTGTCACGATTAAAATTGGCGGATTTGTTGATGCAATTGAAAAAGCTGTTGCAAATGCCAAGGATTTAGGAGCTTCATCGGATGATTCAATTGGGCTCGGTGTTTTGACCACAATTGACAAATCCAATGACGCAACAGATGAAGAGGGGCTTGCCCAAGCTTATTCCAATTATGCAGCGGTAACTTTTGATGATGATGGAGTTATTACAAGTTGTATTATTGATGCATCTCAATCCAACGTCAATTTTACAAATGAAGGCAAAATCACTTCAGATTTGACTGCAACATTACAGACTAAGAATGAATTGGGTGATGCTTATGGAATGGCTAAAGTTTCCTCAATCGGTAAGGAATGGTATCAACAGGCAGATGCTTTTGCCAAATATGCAGTTGGTAAAACTGTAGATGAGGTAAATGGAATTGCACTTTCTGATGAGGGTACACCGGCAGACGCAGAATTGGCCTCTTCCGTAACCATTCATGTTGGGCCTTTTATGAACATAATTGAGAAAGCTTATAATATGGCAAAATAAAATTTGTTCGGTTATAATAGGTGTATAGATGAGAGGTAGTGTTTCTGCCTCTCATCTTACAAGGTGAGAAGCATGATCAAAAAATCTGTTATTGTTTGTTTAGTGTTATTTTTATCCCTTTGTCTTACAACCTGTGGCTCTCCTGAAAAAGAGCGCTATGAGGCTCAATTTTTAGTACTTTTTGATACCGTAACGCAGATTGTTTCTTATATGGACAGCAAAGAAGATTTTACCGATTATGCTCAACAGATTCATGATTACCTTGAAGATTATCACCAATTGTATGACATCTATAACGATTATGAGGGTATTAATAACATAAAGACGATCAATGACAATGCAGGGAAAGAAGCAGTTAAGGTGGATCAGAGAATCATCGATTTACTTCTGTTCGCCAAAGACGTTCACAATAAAACCGATGGAAAAGTTAATGTTGCCTTGGGCTCCGTATTGGAAATATGGCATGATTATCGTACGAAAGGCATTGAAGATCCAAAAAACGCCATATTGCCTTCGATGGAAGAACTCAAGGCTGCAGTAGTACATACGGATATCAATAATGTAATTATTGATGAAACAGAATCTACCGTTTTCATTTCAGATCCGGATCTGCGCCTTGACGTGGGAGCCATTGCCAAAGGATATGCAGTTGAGCAGGTCAGCCAAATTGCTATTAATAATGGGTTTACATCCGGACTTATCAGCGTAGGAGGAAATGTACGCATTATCGGGAAAAAGGGAAAAGAAGGGCAGCTATGGAATGTAGGGATTCAAAACCCCAATGGGCAATATGAACCTTATTTGCATGTGGCTCATTTAACCAATTCGTCCCTTGTGACAAGTGGCAATTATATTCGATATTATACAGTGGATGAAAAAAAATACCACCATATTATTGATCCGGAGACATTGTTTCCGGCTGACTACTTTACGGCAGTTACAATTATATGTCAAGATTCGGGAATAGCGGATGCTCTTTCTACAGCTGTGTATAATATGCCTTATGAAGAGGGTCTGGAACTCATCGAAAACTTACCGGATACGGAAGCCATATGGATCTTTCCGAATGGAGAGGAGAAATACAGCTCCCATTTTGCTGAACTGATAAAGGAATAGTGAAAGGACAAGGGTTGTTTCTGATAAAAATGGTTAAAAAATTTAATGTAACAGGTATGTCTTGCTCTGCCTGTTCGGCATCTGTCGAAAAAGCCATAAAAAAACTAGATGTAATCCGTTTTGTAAATGTGAATTTACTTTCAAAGAACATGACGGTGGATTTTGATGAGACCAGGATCGATACCCGAAAGATTATTAAGTCGGTAGAGGATACAGGTTACGGCGCATTTTTAGAAGATGCTAAAGAAGATCATCCGTTAGAAATGGAAAGGAATGAATTGGGAAACCGATTTTTAGTTTCTTTTGTCTTCCTGATACCTCTGATGTATGTATCAATGGGGCATATGCTTCAGTTGCCGCTGCCTGCTTGGATGCAAGGGATCTCCAATGCAGTTGTCTTTACGCTTGTACAGTTATTACTCACTTTACCCATTATTTATATAAACCGAAAATATTATCAAGTCGGATTTAAGACTCTGTTTCACGGTTCTCCAAATATGGATTCCCTTATTGCTTTAGGCTCCGGAGCTGCATTGATTTATGGTATCTTTGCAATATTCAGGATCGGATATGGACTTGGTCACAATGAGCCGGAGATTGTTGATCGCTATCTATCGGATCTGTATTTTGAATCTGCAGCAATGATTTTAACACTTATTACACTGGGAAAGTATCTGGAGATTCGATCAAAGGCAAAAACGACAGATGCAATCTCAAAACTAATGGATTTGGCTCCTAAAACTGCTTTGGTTTTTAGGAATGGAAAGGAACATGAAATTCCAGTAGACAATGTTGTTATTGGTGATATTGTTCTTATCAAACCGGGACAGAGTATTCCTGTTGATGGTATTATTATAGAGGGAAGCTCCTCAGTGGACCAATCGGCATTAACAGGCGAAAGCATTCCTGTTGAGAAGCAAGTTGGTGATAAGGTAATGTCAGCAACTATAAATAAAGCAGGTTACTTTAAATTAAGAGCTGAAAAGATTGGAAAAGATACAACCATTGCCCAGGTTATTACACTGGTAAAAGAGGCAGGATCCTCTAAAGCGCCTATTGCAAAGCTTGCGGATCGAGTTAGCAGTATTTTTGTACCTGTAGTTATTTGCATTGCGATTGCAGCTGCCATCATATGGCTTATTTCGGGACAATCCTTTGAATTTTCTCTTTCCATCGGGATTACAGTGCTGGTCATTTCTTGTCCTTGTGCGTTGGGGCTTGCCACTCCTGTAGCAATTATGGTGGGAACCGGTAGAGGAGCATCCAATGGGATTTTGATAAAATCAGCAGAAGCCTTGGAAGAGGCCAAAAG
>JAQUJQ010000240.1 GCA_028680875.1 Eubacteriales bacterium | reverse complement strand
CAAGCCACTAATGATAAACACATAATAAAGATAAGGATTAGGGCAGTTGTTCTCTTAATGCTTGTTAATTGTTTCATAAAATACTTTAGCCTTTCATAATATTAGATGGATCCGGTTCCTTTTGAAAAGTTTTTAACCATGCCAACAATTTAAGTGTCTCCCGGTAGACTTCTATAGCTCTCTCTTCATCGATGAATCGGTCCATCACTTTTTTATAAGAGAAAGGATAATCGCTCATATAATAAAACATCAGATCCACCATAAATTCGATGAAATCCAGTTTTTCAACATGAAAAGCTTCCTTATTTTTTATTTCTTTTAAAAATGCTTCTTCTTTTATAATTCGATTAAAAATATAATTTAAATTATGAGTCTTGGGGGTTTCTTTTTTTGTATGATAAACATGCATGCCTTTTAAAAGCCGTTCGACAGCTTGATGGCAAACAAAGGCTACATAAGTCCATCTTTTGCCCTGAATCAAGCATTGAGCTGTTTCAATATCATAGTCGGATAATATTCTCCAATAGACATATTTTTCTGCTGGAGTCATTCCCGATCACCTCTTTCCAATGCTCCTCGCTGATATAATCTCTTCAATGCATAGATAACCCTTTTATCATATTGATTTACCATGGTTACCAATTCATCGATTGCTTCCCGATATTCCTTTTTTTTCTTATAGGGCCGATCTGTTGTCATAGCATCAAACACATCGGCAACGGTGATAATTCTTGCCTCTATTGGGATTTCCCTTGCTTTTAGCCCGAAGGGGTATCCGGAACCATCTAATTTTTCATGATGCATCTGAGCCATTGATGCAATCTTGTCGTCAAATTTGCTGGCTATCAATCGATAACTGTTGATTGGATGCTTTTTAATTTGCCTTAGATCATCACTGGTTAATTCCCGGTCCTCTGACAGGATATGATCTGCCAGAAAACATTTTCCTACGTCATGTAGTGCTGCGGCCATGGTAATCACATTATGTATTGCTTGATCTACCTTCAATTCCTCTGCGATTAAAAGAGAGTATTCCATAACACGCTTGCCATGATCATATGTATATTGATTCTTTCGTTCGGTTTTTTCCACTAATTCTTTTAAGCTTCCCATGTGATTATACATGTCATCAAAAATGGGTTGGTTGGATACACAAAGAAGCCGAACCTTTTCTAAACATTTAATAGGAAATTCGGTTTTTATCCGTGATACGGCAAAACTATCCCCTTTAGCCAGAATTTGATCGCCATCTTCCAAAGATAATTGAATGGATCCTTCTAAAACAAAATAAAATTCCGTGCAGTCTTTGTCGCCGGGACTCATCCAAAGCAGAGAATCCGGGAGAATATCCATTTGTATCACTTCCGTATTGTTAACCGAAGACAACAGTCTGATAACATTATTATTGTGACTGCATTCTGCCAATCCTATATTTTCGTTTAATATTACGATTCCTTTCATCAGAACAACATCCCATCCACGATGATTGCTTAAACCAATGTTGTAACGTCTATACCGTAGGATACCACTTCTTCGATAATTCCCATGGGTTTTAAAAGCTCTGATTCAGAGAAAACTTGAATTTGAACATCCAAAGGATAATCATAGCACATGATATAAAGTTCTTTATAGATATCCTTTATATGATCACTCTTGCTATCCTCAATAAATACTGCGATATCCACATCGCTTTCTTCTGACCACCGGTTCTGAGCATAAGAACCGTAAAGTCGGATTTGTTTTATTCCATGAATCTTTTTTGACATGCCTACAAAATCTTTGAGAAATTTCAGCACTTCATCGGGAAGATTCACTGTTACTACAATCTGACAATCCGAATAGGATCAACTAAGATTGTTCTGTCTCCGATTTCTACTGTGATATATTCGCAAACAGCTTCTCCGCCAAGTCTTTCAATTTTAATTATGCCCTTATCAACAAGTTTTGCGGTTTTTTCCAATAATTTAATGATAATACCATCTAAATCCGCTTCATCTTTTGCTTTTTCTGCTTTGATTTGAGCTTTTGCTATTTCGGAAGCGATGTCCTGGTTAACCTTTTCTGCAATGTTTTGAATTTTAATAGCATTCGAGGATTGATCCAATTGATCTCCGGCTACCGTTGTTTGTACTTGTTCAATTTCTATCGGTGTAAAATCTACGTTACCTGCAAACGCTGTACCTGTCACCATCATCACAAGCATAATAGTAACAATAAATTGAGATATAATTTTCTTCATCTCTTCCTCCTTTTTAACACCAATTGCAACGAAAAACGGCATCCTTTTCAGAATTGCCGTTGCCCTGGTACTCTTTTCATCACGGCAGGAATAATAGAACCAAGCCGTTTTTTCTTCGAGTTTGTTGGGCAACTGGCTACCTTAGATAAAATCCTTAGGCCCTATAGCTTCGCGTCCCTAGTTTTCACTAGGTTTGCCTGAAATTGGGGAAATCTGTATATTGATTTCACTTTACCACTCCAAAGTAATGGTGTCAACAAATTATCTTAAAAAATTCTAATAGTATCCAAAAAATAAGCATTTTCCCCATATTATGATCGTTATTTTGATGTATGTAATAATTTCCCTCACTTTTGCATACTTTGAATTAATAAATAACGAAAGGGGGAATCTTTTTTGAAAACCACTACCATTGATCTTTACCATCATTTCAATTCCGATTCATTGGCACTTAAAGAAGAATATTTAAGTAAAATTATTCTTGTCATTGAAGGAGCTTTAAAGCAGATTCTATGAGAAAAAAAGAAAATTTGGTTGCCATTTATTGCAGACTTAGTAAAGAAGATCTCGAAAAAACAGAATTGCATTGCGAAAGTGAGAGCATTAAAAACCAGAAAGCAATGTTGGAAACCTATGCACAAGAAAAAGGATGGGCAGTCTATGACTGTTATATTGATGAAGATTACAGTGGTTCCGACCGAAACCGTCCAGAATTTAATAGATTGATAACCGATTCCATTATGAACCGGTTCGGTATTGTTCTTTGTAAAAAGCAATCCCGATTTGCCAGAGA
>JAQUJQ010000239.1 GCA_028680875.1 Eubacteriales bacterium | reverse complement strand
ATAAAGGTTTTGCAGACCTCTGCCTTACCACTTGGCTATGTCGCCCTAATTGGCTAGGGTAGAAGGATTCGAACCTTCGAATGACGGAGTCAGAGTCCGTTGCCTTACCGCTTGGCTATACCCCAAAGTAATGTGGGGTGGGTAATGGGATTCGAACCCACGAGTGCAGGAGCCACAACCCTGTGTCTTAAACCACTTGACTATACCCACCATGAATGGCGATCCGGAACGGGCTCGAACCGTCGACCTCCAGCGTGACAGGCTGGCATTCTAACCAACTGAACTACCGGACCATTTTAATGGTAGCGGCGAGTGGAGTCGAACCACCGACCTTCCGGGTATGAACCGGACGCTCTAACCAACTAAGCTACACCGCCATATTCCCTTTTTTCTATCACACATCGCAACAAAGATATTACCATTACACTACTCCTCTGTCAAGGGAATTTTAATTACTAAAAAATTATTATTTTTTAATTATACTTGCATATACAGTAATGATATGATACGATATTTGACGTAGAAGTACTAAAGTTTCGTATTGGCATGTGCAAAGAGTGGGCAATCCCACTCTTTGATTTTTACCATGCATTTCTGCCAATGGTAGCTGAAAATACAAAGCTGAAATGGAAGGAATAATATGAAAAAAAAGAAGATAACTGAGTTAGTGAAGGAAGAATTAAGACCTTTTTTAGAGCAAGAGAACTATCAACTTTATAATATTGAATTTATAAAAGAAGGTAAGGAATGGTACTTACGCATTTTTATCGAAAAGGCCCCAGGGAGTGATAGAGACTGGCCTGAAAATGTGAGTACCGATGATTGTGAAAAAGTAAGTCGTTATATTAGTGAAAAATTGGATTTACTGGACCCCATTGATCAGAACTACTACTTGGAGGTATCATCCCCCGGTATGGATCGTCTTTTATTAAAAGATGAAGACTACAAACGGTATCAGGGCCAGTTAGTCGATATTAAACTATATAAAAGCATAGATGGTAAAAAGAATATAACAGGAAAACTTCTTGGTATTTGTGAAGGTTATATAGATATCGAAGATGAAAAAGGAAATCCAATGCATTTATCTTGCGAAAATGTATCGATGACTAGATTAACCATAGTGTTTTAAGGAGGATAGGGCTAAAAATGAACAAGGAGTTTATATTAGCGATTGAAGATTTAGAAAGAGAAAAAGAAATATCGAAAGATCTTTTATTTGAGGCGATTGAATCAGCATTGGTTTCTGCCTATAAAAAAAATTATGGAACAGCTCAAAATGTTCGTGTACATGTGAATCAGCAAACAGGGGATATCGATGTGTTTATGCGGAAAGACATTGTTGAAGAAGTAGTGGATCCCTTTGTTGAGGTTTCTCTTGCAGAGGCTAAAGCTATCGACCCTGAATATGAGTTGGAGGATGTAATCGAATATCAAGTGACTCCTAAAGACTTTGGACGAATTGCGGCACAGACAGCAAAACAGGTTGTGGTGCAAAGAATTCGCGAAGCTGAAAGAGGAATGATCTACGATGATTATATTAACAGACAAAGTGAAGTTGTCACAGGAGTGATACATCGAATCAGCAATGAAACAGTATTCATTAACGTTGGAAAAACTGAAGGAATTCTTGCAGTAAACGAACAAGTAAGAGGGGAAAAGTATATTGTTAACAACCGTATTAAAGTATATATTATGGATGTTAAAAAGACAACAAAAGGCCCACAAATTTATTTATCAAGATCACACCCTGGTCTTGTAAAGAGACTTTTCGAACTTGAAGTACCAGAAATTCAAGATGGCGTAGTTGAAATTAAGAGCATTGCAAGAGAGGCAGGTTCTCGCACCAAGATGGCGGTATATACCGACGATGAAAATATTGATGCGGTTGGAGCATGTGTAGGATCACGGGGTATTCGGGTTCAAGCTGTAGTAGATGAACTTTTCGATGAGAAAATTGACATAATTAATTGGAGCGAACAGCCAGAGGAGTTTATTAAAAATGCATTATCACCTGCGAAAGTAGAACAGGTAATAATTGATGAAGAAGGGAAATCAGCAACAGTAGTGGTTCCGGATTATCAATTGTCATTAGCTATAGGTAGAGAAGGGCAAAACGTTCGTCTGGCAGCCAAACTTTGCGGTTGGAAAATTGACATCAAGAGTCATTCACAATATTTCCCTGAAACGGAAATGATAGAAGAGATAGAAGAAGACACCGAATAGGGGGTGACTTAATGAAAACCAGGAAAATACCTATGAGACGGTGTGTGGGATGTATGGATACAAAACCCAAGAAAGAATTAATTCGTATTGTTACCACTGCCGAAGGAGAGGTAAAAATTGATTTAACAGGTAAAGCGAATGGAAGGGGTATCTATCTCTGCCCAAACACGAATTGCTTTATAACAGCCAGAAAGAAAAAGGCAATAGGAAGAGGTTTAAAAGTTGAAATAACCGACCAACAACTAAACCAGTTATTTGAGGAACTTGCTAATTATGCGGGACAAGATTCATAGCTATTTAGGATTTGCCAAAAGGTCACAGAGCCTGATTTCAGGATATTATTCTTGTATTGATGGGATGAAGCGAAAGAACATTTGTCTCCTTATATTGACTGAAGATTTAGCAGAAAACACTGCATCAAAGTTGTATAAACTGGCTACATCACAGGGGATACCAGTGCGGGTATATGGGACTAAGGATATGATTTCCGGAATGACAGGGGTAAATAACCGGGGTATTTTCGGTGTTGTAAATGAAAACCTGGCAGTGGCGATACTGCAAGAAATAGATCGAGAAGAGCAGAATGCGTAAGAAAGAATAAGGAGGTATGCTTATGTCATCAAAAAAAGTGTATGAAATAGCCAAGGAATTGGAGATGGAAAGCAAAGAATTACTTGAGAAGATCAATGCAATGGGAATTGAGGCAAAAGGCCATAATAGCACAATATCCGATATAGATGTAAAAGCAATTAAAAATATGATACTGCATAGCAGAAAAAAGACGGCCGAGACAAAAATTGTAAAGGCATCT
>JAQUJQ010000238.1 GCA_028680875.1 Eubacteriales bacterium | reverse complement strand
ATCTCCTTATAATATTTTTATATAATATGTTGATATGCCAAATTTTGTACTCCTTACCTTCCATACATTCTGGTCATTTTTCCTATTTTTTCAGCCAACTCATCTGTCAACCGACTTTTTTCCAATCGCCAGGTCCAATTTCCCTGAGCCGTTCCGGGAATATTCATCCGATCACTTCCGGGAAGGTCCAGATAGTCCTGCATCTGCGCGATAAACAAATCAGAAACAGAACTCATGCCTCCCCGAATTAAACCCCAACTGGGTCCTTCCTCCCGGTTTAAGCCCAAATACTTCGAAGCAAAAATAATCTCCTCTTCCTTTGTTCCTTGCAGCCAACCTTTAATTGTAGTGTTATCATGTGTTCCGGTGTATACTACTGAGTTACGATTATAATTATGAGGGAGATAGTCATTACAATCTCCGGATTCAAATGCAAATTGAAGTATTTTCATTCCCGGAAATCCTGATGCGGTTACTAGGTCCCTTACCTTCTGTGTAAGGAAACCCAAATCCTCTGCAATGAACTCCACGTATGGAGATTGCTCCTTTATTCTGTTTATAAAGTCAATGCCCGGCCCCGTTATCCATTTGCCATTGACTGCTGTAGTTTCACCGTAAGGTACACTCCAATAGCTTTCAAAGCCCCTGAAGTGGTCAATTCGAATCACATCGAATAATTTGGCACAAGCTCCGATACGACGAATCCACCAGGAATAATGATCTTTCTTCAGAGCATCCCAATCATAAAGAGGGGTTCCCCAAAGCTGACCGGTTTTAGAAAAACAATCAGGGGGAACACCGCCCACAGCAAGGGGATATTGCTTCTCATCCAATTGAAAAAATTCGGGATGAGTCCATACATCTGCCGAATCCAGCGGTACGTATATAGGTAAGTCACCGATAAACCTGACCCCCTTTTCTTTACCGTAACTTCGTAGTGACTCCCATTGCCTGAAAAACAAGTACTGTATATAAATATGGTATTGGATGTCTTCCTCTAATAGATTCCTATACCTTTCTATTGCCTTCGGCTGACTTAACCGTAATGCCTCATCGCTCCATTCTTCCCAGGATTTCATTTTGAAATGAGCTTTACATGCCATATAGAGAGCGTAGTCATTCACCCATTCTCTATTTTCAATCACAAAAGCATGAACTCTATCTGCATCATCTCTACGGCCTCTATAAAAAGCTTTACGCAGTAACTCTGCCCTTTCCAGGTATAAGATCCCGTAATCAACGTGACACGCATCCTTGCCCCAGTTTACAGCACTCACTTCCTCTTGAGTAAGCAGGCCTTCTTCAATTAAAATATCCAAATCTATAAAGTAAGGATTCCCTGCGAAAGTAGAAAAGCTCTGATATGGAGAATCTCCAAAACCGGTTGGCCCAACCGGAAGTATCTGCCAATACCGTTGACCGGACTTAGCAAGAAAATCTATAAAATTAAATGCTTCCTTTCCCAAAGTACCAATCCCATATGAGGATGGCAAAGAAGATAGGTGAAATAAAATGCCGCTGCCTCGTTTCATAATTATTCTGCATCCAACTCTCTTTTTACTGTAGTTCAAACATTCCTGTATATAACTGATAGTACTTGCCCTTTTGTGCAATAAGGTCTTGATGATTACCACGTTCTATGATTTCACCCTGTTCCAGAACCAGTATTGCATCGGCATTTCGTACAGTGGATAAACGGTGCGCAATGACAAAAACCGTTCTGCCTTCCATGAGTTGATCCATGCCCTTTTCAATATAGGCTTCAGTTCTGGTATCAATGGAACTGGTAGCTTCATCAAGAACCAGGACCGGTGGGTTTGCCACGGCTGCTCTTGCAATGGCAAGCAACTGTCTCTGTCCTTGAGAAAGATTGGTGCCATCGGCAGTTAGAACTGTGTCATAGCCAAGAGGTAAATGCATGATGAACGAATGGGCATTAGCCAGCTTCGCTGCTTGGATCACCTCTTCATCTGTGGCTTTCAAATTTCCATAGCGGATATTTTCCATTACTGTTCCTGTGAAAAGATGAGTATCTTGTAAAACCATTCCCAGAGAACGGCGTAAATCTCCTTTGCGAATCCGATTTATCGGTATACCGTCGTAAATGATTTTCCCATCAGGTATATCATAAAAACGATTAAGCAAATTGGTGATCGTTGTCTTCCCCGCACCGGTAGATCCCACAAAGGCAATTTTCTGCCCCGGCTTTGCATAGAGGGACACATTTTTTAATACGGTTTTTTCACCATCATAGCTAAAGGTTACATCTTCAAAGCGTACATCTCCTTTAAGCCTGATATGATCAAAGCCTCCGTCCTCCCCGGGGCACTTCCACTCCCAAGATCCTGTATCCGGTTTTAGTTCGACGAGAGTAACATCACCTTTATCCACTTCCTCCACCTGGTCAATCAGATTAAAAATCCGTTCAGCCCCGGCCAAGGCGTTTAATACTGCGTTAAACAATTGGGACATCTGCGTAATGGGTTGGGAAAAGGACCTGGTGTATTGTAAAAATGATGCAATCGTACCTAAATCCATTCTGCCCATAATGGGGAGAGCCGCTCCACCGGCTACTGTAATAGCGTAGAGCATATAAGATAGGTTACCCATTATAGGCATTAAAATATTCGCAAATGTATTGGCGCTGGTCGCAGATTTGCATAGTTTTTCATTATATTCATTAAATTCTTGCTTAACTGTCTCTTCATGAGTAAAAACCTTGACCACCTTCTGGCCTTCAATCATTTCTTCCACATATCCGTTTACCCTGCCAATGGCCTCCTGTTGTTTTTTAAAATAGGCGGCAATCCTTTTGCCGATCTTTGTGACAACCAGCAACATAACAACAAGCATGGCTATAACAATCAATGTTAAAATGGGGCTTAAGATGATCATCATGATAAAGACCCCCAACACTGTAACTGTAGAGGAAATTAACTGGGGTACTCCTTGCGACATCATTTCACGCAATGTGTCCGTATCATTTGTAAAATGACTCATCAGCTCTCCGTGAGTATGGGCATCAAAAAACCGTATTGG
>JAQUJQ010000029.1 GCA_028680875.1 Eubacteriales bacterium | reverse complement strand
GTCAGGAGAATAGAGGCCTTTTCCTTCTATTTTTTGATAAATTCCAGATTGACGATGGATTTTTGGTTAAAACCTTATAAATCCATCGTCAATACGTCAATTTAGTTTTTAGTAGGCACACAGTCTGGCGTCCCCTTGTCTTCCTATAATTCCTGTAGCCAGATGTTCACATCTCCGTCGCTGGGCATTTGCCAATCGGATCTGGGGGAAAGACCGACTGTGCCAACTTTCGGCCCATCAGGCGAACAATTGCGTTTGAATTGTTGTGAGAAAAATCTGCGATAAAATTCTCCCAACCATTTTTTTATGGTAGATTGGTCAAACTCATCTTTGAAAGTTATGATTCCCATAGCCAAAAGTTTTTTCGGTGGTACCCCACTTCGCAAGGTATGATAAAGGAAGAAATCATGAAGAAGATAAGGCCCCAAGGTATCCTCGGTTCTTTGTGTAATATTACCTTTTGCATCCGGAGGGAACAGCTCCGGTGAGATTGGGGTATCCAGGATATCCTGAAGGGTGGACGCCAACAATGAATTGTCACTGCTGAATGATTTGTCCTCTTCCGTCCCTTTGAGTTTATAGTCAATAAACCATTTAATCATTACTCGTATAAGGGTTTTTGGTACTCCGCCATTTACGTTATACATTCCCATGTGGTCTCCGTTAAAAGTACACCAGCCCAATGCTCTTTCAGACAAATCACCTGTACCCAACTGGAGCCCTTTTTCTTTATTGGCAATATCCATTAATATTTGAGTTCTTTCTCTGGCCTGAGAATTTTCATAGACTTCGTTGTGTATTTGGGGGTCATGGCTGATATCACTAAAATGCTGCAGAACCGATTCGCTTATGGGGATTTCTCGAATTTCCGTTCTCAATAATTTCATTATGGTCAGAGCATTTCCTAAAGTTTTTTTAGTTGTACCAAAACCCGGCATGGTGATGGCTATAATATCGGCGGCCTTTCGGTTTAAAATCTTTAGAGCCTGTACAGCAACCAATAAGGCCAGAGTGGAGTCTAAACCTCCTGAAATACCCAAAACCAGTTTTTTTGCATTAATATGAGCAATGCGTTTTGCTAAAGCTGTAGATTGAATATTGAAAGCTTCCCTGCAATTTTCTTCTGCCTGCTCTTTTGATTCAGGGATAAAAGGTGTTTTCGAGTAAGTTCTTTTTAAAGAGAAAAAGTCTTTTAATTGAGGTAGGGGATTTAATGCAACAGGTTGAAAGAGTGAGGGGTCCGAGTATAAATCTCTGCTTTGTTGAAAATCGTGCATAAAGGCTCTCTTATAACGGATTTTACCGTAATCTATATCACTGTAGGTGATGGTATTTTCCCATGGAAGCTGTGGACTTTCTCCAAGGAGGTGCCCGTTTTCTCCGATTATACAGTGTCCGCTGTATACCAAATCCGTTGTGGATTCATGAACTCCGGATGAGGCATAAATATAACCGCATATATTCTCCCTGCTCTTTTGTATGATCTGATTGCGTCGGTGATTTGATTTGCCTACAAGTTCATGACTGGCAGAAGGGCTGCATAGGATATGAGCACCCGCCAGGCAGAGATGAGATCCGGGTGAAATTGGCAAGGGTGAGTCCAGGCAAATATCTATTCCCAGAGTTAAACCTATTTCAGAATCTTGAAACAGGAGATTGCCGAAGGGAACCTCCTGATCTAATAAAAATATGGTTTTTTTATAACCAGTTATTTCAAAGCCGGCTGTAAACCATCTGCTTTCATTGAAATTACCTGAGTTCATTAAGAAGAACTTAGGGACGATGCCCTTAATTTGGCCTTTTTGAAGAAGAGCCGCACAGTTGAAGAGACGGTTTTCAATTCTCAGGTAAAAACCCAAGATTACAATACCTTCGATCTCTTTCGTCTCTAAAGCAATTTTACGTAATCCGTCCAGTTGCTTTTGATAGAGAATCTCTTGAAAAAACAAATCACCACAGGTATAGCCGGTAATGCATAGTTCGGGTAAAACTATAATAGCGGCTTCTTCATTGTCTGCTTCCTTTATACAACGAATGATTTTATTTATATTAAATTCTGTATTTCCCACCTTTAAAACCGGTGTAACAGCGGCTGTACGTATCCATTCCAATTTGGTCATCTGACTCTCCTCCTTTATTAACCTTTATTATATAACAAAAATTCAAAAGTAACACTAGGTATTGACTCGTTATAAAACTTTTTAAGGAATTCTTATCTGAAATAGTATATAATAGAGACACTATAGAGTGGAGGACTTAGAATATGAAAGAATATTATATCAGCCTTTTGGCTACCGGAAACGAAATACAGGATTTTTTTCTGGTAAAGGGGATTGCTATAAAATTAGGTTCCAATAAAAAACAATATTTGGATTTATTGCTAGGAGACTGTACGGGAGAGGTGACTGCCAAAAAATGGGATGTGGCAGACACAGAGTTACCTTCCTTAAATGAAATACAGGCAGGAGATATCGTTAAAGTAAAGGCTCAGGTAACTGAATGGAACAGCATGAAGCAACTTAGAGTTTTAAAGATAAGAAGGGCAGTTGACCAGGACGGCATCGTAATGGAAGACTTTATAAAATCGGCGCCGGAAAAGCCCGAGGATATGTTAGCTTTTTTAGAGGCGGCGACAGAAGAAATGAAGGATCCGGAACTGAAAACACTCTGCAATCGGCTATTGACCGATAACAGGGAAAAGTTAATGTTTTATCCTGCAGCAATGAGAAATCACCATGCAGAAAAAGCAGGACTTTTGTACCATATGAAACGTATGGTAGCGATGGGTGAGTATTATTGCCGGGTTTATACCAATTTGAACAGGGATTTAGTCGTGACAGGAGTAATCATACACGATATTGAAAAAATTAATGAAATCGAATCCAATCAGATTGGGGTAGCTTCAGGTTATTCTTTTGAAGGCCAACTGCTAGGGCATCTGGTTCAGGGTATTAAGACCATTGACCGGCTCGCTGAGGAATTGGGGATTGACCATGAAAAGACTGTGATGCTGGAACATATGATTTTATCACATCATTATGAACCGGAGTTTGGAAGTCCCAAAAAACCTCTGTTTCCGGAAGCAGAGATTCTTCACTACTTAGATATTGTAGATGCCAGAATGTACGATATGGAAGAGGCTTTGACGGGAGTAGAACCGGGAGAATTCTCAGAAAAGGTATGGACCTTGGATAACAGAAGATTATATCAGTCTACACGATAAGGAGTCAGGGATGTTTGCACTGCCGAAGGAAATAAACAAGATAATCAAAACCATAGAAGGATCCGGTTTTCAAGCCTATGTAGTGGGCGGAAGCGTTAGAGACGAACTGATGGGATTGAAACCTGAGGATTGGGATTTAGCAAGCAATGCACCGATGGAAATTGTATTAAAGCTTTTTCCTCAGGCTATCACCATTGGGGAGAAATATGGGGTTGTGCAGGTAACATTGGGTCAAATAACCGCAGATGTTGCTGCTATGCGAATTGATGGAAACTATACCGATTATCGTCGGCCGGATAAAGTGACATTTACTGATCAAATCGAAGAAGATCTGAAGCGAAGAGACTTTACTATAAACGGGATGGCCTTTCATCCGGAGAGAGGGTTGATCGATCCATTGGGCGGACAAAAGGACTTAAGAAATAAACTGATTCGTACCATTGGTGATCCGCAAGAACGATTTACCCAGGATCCTCTGAGGATTCTCCGGGGGATTCGTTTTGCAGGTCAATTGGACTTCGATCTTTCTATGGAAACTTTCTCGGCTATGAAAAAAACTGCTTCTTTACTGGAACAGATCAGCATGGATCGCAGGAGGCAAGAGTTTGAGAAGCTTATCTTAACAGAAAATGCAGCCAAAGCTCTGCGTATATGTGTTTCCACTGACATAATGCCTACAATTTTTGGAGACAGTTATCCACCAAAAGGGAAGCAAGATAATGGAGACCTTAGCGTGCTCATACAGAATATGAATAAATCCAGATCCCAATTGGATCTAAGGATGGCCCTCCTTTTGCTTTGCTTTGAAAAGCAAAAGGCATTGAAGATTGTAGAGGAAATGAATTACAGTGGAGATATGGCTAAGAAATTAGCTGCTGCTCAAAATCTGATGATAGATCTGTATTTTGCAACGGATAAATATAGTATCAAACGATTGATTTATCAACAAGGAGAAGATATTTACCATTTTTTGGACAACGTAGCTAAGCAAATGCGAAATGTTTATGATATGCCCGGCTACCGTATTGAAAGTCGATACTATTTACTGGACGAGATCCGGAAATTCAAAGAACCCATCTTCATTGATCAACTGGCCATTAATGGAAAGGATCTTATAGAATCGGGTATTGCTGAAGGAGAGCAGGTGGGACAATTTCTCAATATGTTAATTGAAGTGGTTCATAAATACCCGGGATTGAATACAAAACCTAAGTTACTAAAAAAAGCTAAAGATTTAAAGAAACCTTGGAAAGCGAAGTTTAGGAACATTCACTTTATTCGATAGGCGAAAACATGGAAGAAAAAACAGGAATCTTAGCAGATATTATATATCATAACAAAGAAAATGGTTATACCATAGCAATAGTGGAAAATGAAGAAACCCAAGAGCAATTTACAGCTGTTGGATGTCTTCCCGGTGCTGACCGCGGAAGAACATTAACTTTTACCGGAGCTTGGAAAATCCATCCTACTTACGGAGAACAATTTGCTTTTCAATCGTACAAGGAAGAAATACCGCATACTCCGGAAGGAATTGAAGGGTTTTTAGCATCCGGTCTTTTGCGAGGTATTGGTAAAAAAACAGCCGCAGCTATTGTAATGAAATTTGGCGAGGACAGTCTTCGTATCATCGAAGAGGAATCCGAGCGGTTAATGGAAGTCAGTGGGATCGGTAGAGTAAAAGCCAAATCCATCGGGGAAGCTTTTAAAGCACATAGGGAATTTGCAAAGATTGTTCTTTATTTTCAGCAGTATGGAATCTCAACCGGCTACGCTATGAAACTCTATAAGGTTTACGGAAGTGATACCATTAGAGCAATAGAAGAAAACCCGTATCAGCTGGTGGATGATATCTTTGGTATCGGTTTTCGCAAGGCGGACAGGATCGCAGAAAAGTTAGGTATGGACCCACATAGCCCTCATCGTATTTACAGCGCCATTCTTTATACTCTGTGGACCTATATTAATGAGGGACATACCTTTGTTCCACAAAAACAATTTTGTGAACTAACCGGACAATTGTTGGATATTAATGCTGAAGAAGTTTACGAAATGCTGATTCAAATGGCTTTTGAAGGAGATATCCATATTGAAAATGTGGAAGGAAGAGCTGTAGTCTACCTGATGGCTTATTATCTGGCAGAGCAAAAGGTTTGTAGAAAGCTAATCGAGTTGGAGGGAGCTATTTTAAAACCCATCCATTCAAAAGTGGACAGTTTAATTGATTTGACAGAAAGACAGACGGGAATTCTTCTTACAGAGAATCAAAGACAAGCAGTAAAGGCTTCATTGGAGAATGGGGTCAATGTTATTACAGGAGGTCCGGGAACAGGAAAGACAACCATAATAAATACCATTATGAACATCTTCAAACATAGTAATCTAAAAACAGCCATCGCTGCACCGACAGGAAGAGCCGCAAAACGAATTACTGAGACTTCCGGAAATAATGCCTCGACCATACATAGGCTTTTAGAATACTATTATTCCGAGGGTGAGGATTCCATGCGATTTGGTAAGAATGAAGAAACACCTTTGGATTATGATGTTATTATCATCGATGAAGCTTCCATGATCGACATTATTTTAATGAAGGGACTTTTGGAAGCCATTCCCTCCGGTACAAGGCTTATTCTTGTTGGAGACGCAGATCAGCTTCCCTCTGTAGGAGCGGGAAATGTATTACGGGATATCATAAATAGCGAAATCATCCCTTCAGTTAAACTAACAGAGATATTTCGCCAGGCAAGCGAGAGTCTAATCGTAGTCAATGCGCATAAAATCAATCAAGGAGATTATCCGGATTGCAATGAAAAAGATAAGGATTTTTTCTTATTGCGAAGGAAAACAGAAAAAGAGATGCTTAATACCATCCAGGATCTTTGTTCCAGAAGGTTGCCTTCCTATTTTAAAGGCTTTGATGCGGTACGGGATGTTCAGGTTCTTACACCCGTTCGAAAAGGTAATATAGGCAGTATTAATTTGAACCGTGAGCTTCAGAAGATTTTAAACCCACCGGACCCGAACCGAAATGAAAAGGGGTTTTCTCATCGGTTATTCCGAGAAGGCGATAAGGTGATGCAAATAAAAAACAATTACCAATTGGAATGGAAACGGATCGAGGACTTTAGCGATGGACAGGGAGTGTTCAATGGAGATTGTGGCTTCATTGAAACCATTGATACAGATTTTAACCAGGTTACGGTAGTCTATGAAGAATCAAAATATGTTAAATATGATTTTTCGCAATTGGATGAATTAGAATTGGCGTACGCTATAACGGTTCATAAGAGCCAGGGAAGTGAATTTCCTATTGTCATTATGCCAATATCCTGGTTTCCACCTATGCTGGCTACAAGGAACTTGCTGTACACAGCAATAACAAGGGCAAAGGAAGCAGTGATTTTGGTTGGATCCGAGAGTAAAATGCACGCTATGATTGATAATAATCGGATTATTCAAAGGGATTCCGGTTTGGCTCCTAAACTAAAGGAGTTTTTAATATGCGAAAGTATTTGATGGATACGGTTTTGGATTTGATCTATCCGTCTAACATTTATTGTATCAGCTGCGGGAAACCCATTAATGACAATCTACCCTATGCTTTGTGCGATTCCTGTGTCAGAATTATCAATTGGACCAATCAGGAAACATGTGAAGTCTGTGGAAAACCTTTGCGTATCGGGAAAAGGGACCGATTATGCAGTGATTGCCAAAAAAGGCCCCGTTTCTTTAATAGAGGTTTTACCTGTACCCGATACGGGACCTTGGAGCGGGATTTAATCCATCGGTTTAAGTATCATGATCAGGCCTATTATGGTAGAAAGTTAGCTGATCTCATGATAGAACGATTGAAAGTTGAAGATTTGCAGGTAGATATAGTACTGCCGGTTCCTATGTATAAAGGCAAAGAAAAGAGGAGAGGATATAATCAAGCGTCCCTTCTTGCAAAAAATATAGCGATTTATTTGGAGAAACCATTTAACCCCGGACTTCTTATTCGAACCACCGATACGTTACCTATGAGTGGTTTGGGTATTACTGATCGAAGAGATAACATAGAAGGAGTTTTTGTGGTTAAAAAGGAGAAACAACGAGAGATATGCGGCAAGGCCGTCCTTTTGGTTGACGATGTGTTTACTACCGGAAGTACTGCCGATGGTTGTGCAAAGGTATTACTGAAAGCAGGTGCGGTAAAAGTCTATGTTGCTACTTTTGCAGCCGGGATTGATCCTGTAGAAAGCGCGTTATAAAGTCGGATTATGGAATTGCTCAGGTCTGTGGTTGAAAGTCCATGCCAGCTACGGGCAAAGGGATCCACGTAAGCTGAACCGCAAGGCGGCAGTGATCATGGCGTAGACTAGTGGTAAGACCTGTCGGCTGCTTCTTTGGAAGCGACAAAAGTCGACAGGCGAGTGTGGGGGCAAAGACCAGGTCAGCTGAGCAATTCCATAATTCGATTTAAGATTTGAAGCAGAAACAATAATTTATCCACAGGGTAATAAAAAGTAGTAAATAGGAAGTTATTAAAAATATATTTTATAAAGTGAATAATTATACATCAAAACAAAGCCGTATATTTCAATAGATAGCGAAGAATGATAGATAATTAACTGGATATTAATGAATATTTAGCCTGTGAATAGGTTTCCACATAACAAACCTTGCATTTTCAATTATACACAGAGTTATCCACAATATCCACAGAACAGAGGACAAGTTGTAAAAGGTTAGAAATTCGACAAATTATAATGTATTATTACAAATAGGGATATCGACTTTATGAATTAGTCCTGCATATATTTTTTCTCAGAAAATAAAGGAATGGCATAAGTTTTGTAGAATAGGTTATAAGACGAATAATTTACATTAGTAAAAGGGGGAGTTAGCATGAGAGTTATCATCAGTAGTAAAAACTTCAACGCAAGTGAGCATCTCAAAGAAACCATCGAAAAAAAATTTGAGAAACTAGGAAAATATTTTTCGAAGGATATTGTGGCCAATGTTACATTGACCATGGAAAAAGGGAGGCAAAAAATTGAGGCAACTATCAATGCAAAAGGAACAATTTTCCGTGCAGAGGAAATGACAAATGATATCTATACGGGGGTGGATAAAGTTGTTGATAAATTAGCCTCTCAAATGTCCCGTTTTAAAACAAAGCTCCAGCGCAAGCATAAAGATCATAAAGAATTTATCTTTGCTAATCTACCGGAAGCTACAGATCCAGAGCCGGATGAGGCTGAAATTGTAAGAAGAAAGAAATTTGATATCATGCCCATGTCTTTGGACGAAGCCATCATGCAAATGGAACTTCTAGGCCATACATTCTATGTTTTTCTCAACATGGAGACGGACAACGTGGCGGTAGTTTACAAGAGAAAAGACGGCAATTACGGTTTATTGGAACCTAATTATTGATCAAGCGTAACTAAAGTGGGCCGAGAGAGAAATCCCTCGGTCTCTTTTAATAAAGAAAACAACAGATTTACTATTGAAACTTCCCAATAAATTCGATACAATTAGTATGCAAAATTATTGAAAGGAAAAGTCTGGATGGCAGACCAATTTACCAATATCATATCAGGTTTTGGCATTTCCGATGTAGTCGATGTAGCAATCGTCTCTTTTGTTGTGTATAAAATACTTTGTTTTATCCGTGAAACCAGGGCAGAGCAGCTTGTAAAAGGACTTTTGATTTTGGTTGCCGCAACTTTTCTATCCAACGTATTCGATCTCTATACTCTTAAATGGATTTTAGAAGGGACTCTAACCTTAGGTGTAATTGCACTCATTATTGTATTTCAGCCGGAATTACGACGCGCATTAGAATACATCGGTAGAAGTAAGATAATTATGAAACAGTTCGGAGAGTTGAATAAGGACCAAGCAAAACAAATTACATCAACTCTTATAAAGACTGTAGATTATTTCTCTGCCAATAAAGTGGGAGCTTTATTAATTCTGGAAGGAGAAATTGCACTTAATGATATTGTAGAAACAGGGACAAAAATAAATGGAGATATATCCGAAGAAATGTTGGGATCAATCTTTTACGAAGGAACACCCCTACATGACGGAGCTACCATTATACGTGGTGATCGCCTTTTAGCTGCCGGTTGCGTTTTACCATTGACGCAAAACAGGACATTGAGTAAAGACCTTGGAACCCGCCATAGAGCCGGAATCGGCATTACGGAACATTCCGACGCCATTGCTTTAATCGTATCGGAAGAGACCGGAATTATTTCCATTGCCATCGATGGAAAGCTTTCCCGTTTCTTAGATATCAAGACTGTAGAGAAAACACTTTTAAACATCTATCTAAGCCGAATACCTGACGAAGGCAATCTGAGCTTTTTTACAAAGCTATTCAAAAGGAGGGATGATGAGAGTGCTGAATAAGACTAGGCCGGAAAAGCACGAAAGCAAAAGGACGCTTACTATCATCTTTTCCATTATAATAGCTCTGATCCTATGGGCGTACGTTATCGGAGAAGTCAATCCCACCACCGAACAGATAATACCGGGCGTTCCGGTTCAACTTCTCAATGTTCAGTCTTTGACCGCCAGGGGTCTGGCCATTGCAGGGGATGCCACCTATACAGTGGACGTGGTAGTGGAAGGAAAACGCTCCGATATTCAGAACGTTAACGAAGAGGAAATCATTGCCGAGGCTGATTTATTTGGTTGGAGCAAAGGAGAAAATTTTATTCCGGTAAATGTGAAATTGCCGGAAACACTGGATATTGTGGAAGTTAAATCTGCTAAGATTCAGGTAACTATCGAAGATTTAATTGCTTTAAGCAGACCGGTAGTGGTCCAATATAAAGGTACCATGCCGGAAAACATGGAAGAAGGCGGTGTGGAAATAAAGCCGGCTGAAATCGAAGTGACTGGCGCCAAGTCAGATGTGGGAACGGTAACCCAGGTATTGGTGACCATAGATATTGCAGACCTTTCATCCGAGGAGGCAACGATTCAGGGAGAAGCCGTACCCGTCAATCATGCAGGGATGCTTGTGGAAAATGTACGTTTATCTTCAAACTATGTTGATGTAACCGCTACACTTTATAGATTGAAAGAAGTGTCCTTGGCTACAGAATTTGTTGGAAAATTGGCTGAGGGTTACGGTGTTGAAACAAGGGCTCAGGATCGGATACTAATAAAAGGGACAAAGAATGCACTAAAAGATATTGAGGTAGTATATACAGAACCGGTGGACGTGAGTGGAATGACTACCGGCGGGACCGTAGATCTTACAGTCATACTTCCTGAAGGAGTAGAACTGGCTAAAAGCAGTCAAAACCTAAAAGCAGGAGTTTCCATTGTTGAAGTGAGTTCTAAAACTTTACGTTATTCTTCAGATGGAATTTTACTGGAGGGTTTGACCACAGGAAGGAATGTTGATGTGGATAATACTACTTTAGAGGTTACCGTTTTCGGAAAAAAGGAAGTAGTGAATAGGCTCACGAAAGATCAACTGAGACTGTATATTGATGTGACCGATATTCCTTTGGGAAATCAAATGGCAAAGGTCTTAGTCTCTTATGAGGCAGCCTTGCAAAAAGTTACCGTTAAGCCTGAAGAGATTGCTATTACAGTGATGAATGCGGATTAACAGATTAGGAGATGTCTATGAACAGACTTTTTGGTACAGACGGAGTCAGAGGAGTGGCCAACACGGAATTAACCCCCCAGTTGGCCTTCAATTTGGGTAAAGCAGGAGCTTATGTACTCAAAAGAAACCAAGGGCGCCCAACAGTGTTAATTGGTAAAGATACCAGAATTTCCGGAGATATGCTGGAGGATGCCATCAGTGCCGGAATCTTAGCAATGGGAGGGAATGTGATCAAAGCGGGGGTTCTGCCCACACCGGCCATTGCCTATTTGGTCCGTCATATGAAGGCAGATGCGGGAATCGTCATTTCCGCATCACACAATTCCTACGAATACAATGGTATTAAATTTTTTAATAGGGAAGGTTTCAAGCTGGATGATGATATCGAAGATGAGATTGAAGACCTAATCCTACGCAACATTGATGTAAATAGCCATATTTCCGGTGATAAATTAGGCCGGTCTGTGAAGATGGAACAGGATGCTGCCATGGAATATATTAAATTTCTTAGGAAATCCACAGACGTAGACTTTAAAGGCCTTAAAATAGTCATAGATTGTGCAAATGGTGCATCCTATCAAGTTGCGGAAAAAGTATTTACTGAACTAGGGGCAGAAGTTATAGTCATAGCCAATAGTCCCGATGGAATTAACATCAATGACAAGTGCGGATCCACTCATCCTCAGAGCTTACAGAAAAGAGTTCTGCATGAAAAGGCAGATCTGGGCCTTGCTTTCGACGGAGATGGAGACCGTCTTATCGGGGTAGATGAAAAGGGCCGTATTCTCGATGGAGATAAGATGCTTTTTATTTTTACCAAGATGCTAAAAGAAGCGGGAAAATTAAATGGAAATAAGGTGACTGTAACAGTCATGAGTAACCTGGGATTTCATAAAGCTGTAGAAAAAATTGGTTGTAAAGTGGATATAACGCAGGTAGGGGATCGTTATGTTTTAGAAAGCATGTTAAAGACCCAATGCGTCATCGGTGGTGAGCAATCCGGTCATATCATCTTTTTACAGTATAATACAACAGGAGATGGAATTCTGTCTGCAATTCAATTAGTAAAATCCCTTAAACAGAGCGGGAAGAAATTATCGGAATTGGGAGATCAAGTCGAAACCTATCCCCAGATTCTTATTAATGCCCGTGTGAAGAATGAAAATAAGAAAAAATATATAAATGATCCCGAGATTGCCGTAAGAATAAAAGAGATTGAAGAACAAATGGCAGGAGAGGGAAGAGTGCTGATACGCCCGTCTGGAACGGAGCCCTTGGTTCGTATCATGCTGGAAGGAAAAGATTCTGATAGTATGGGAAAAATGGGGCAGGATCTTGCAGCATTGATAAGCGAAAAAATGGGATAATAATTTATAATTTACAAATTACAAATTAGGGGAGGATTGAGATGAATAGAAAAGGATACGTTCTTTTGGTTCTATGTCTGATCATGGTTGTTTTGGCCATGATGCTGTCAGGTTGTGGGGATAACGAAGAACCGAACGGGGATGTCATTACTACAATTCCGGTAAAGCTTTATTATGTCAATGAAGAGTATGTGACTACGGGAGATGAAACGTTTCCTGAATTACTGATGGTGGAGAGCGCCTTGCAGATTTCAGAAAACGAAAACACGTATCTGGCTTTGATGGATGCCTTGCGAGAGGCACCCGGTGAAGGGATGTCGACCATAATCACCGGGGATATCAATTTCCTGGATATAGCTGTAAGCAAAGAGGACCCTGAGATGATTGTAGTAGATTTGGACTCGAATGGGCTATCCGGCGGATCTCTTGGTGAGGGTCTATTCATTAAACAGGTAGTAGATACTCTTTTGGAAAATGGGATCATGTCAAAGTCGGATTTAAATGAAAAGGAAATTAAAAAAGTTCAGTTTTTAGTTGACGGTCAGGTTGTTGAAAGTTTAATGGGACATATTGATGCCCGTGAACCCTTCACCAGACAATAATGGGAGATATAAAAAGGTAATATGAAACAATATGAAATAAGAGAAA
>JAQUJQ010000028.1 GCA_028680875.1 Eubacteriales bacterium | reverse complement strand
GCTGCCAGTCTGGCAATGGGTACCCTGAAAGGCGAACAGGATACATAATTAAGTCCTGCGTTGTGACAAAATTCAATAGAAGATGGATCTCCTCCATGCTCCCCGCAAATTCCCAGCTTCAGATTTGGTCTGGACTTCTTGCCTAATTCCACGGCAGTCTTAATCAACTTCCCAACTCCTACCTGGTCTAATCTGGCGAAAGGATCGCTTTCATAGATCTGTTTTTCATAATAAGCTCCGAGGAAGGATCCGGCATCATCCCTGCTGAATCCAAAGGTCATCTGAGTCAAATCATTGGTACCGAATGAGAAGAATTCAGCCTCCTTAGCCACCTCATCCGCAGTGAGGCAAGCCCTTGGTATCTCTATCATAGTTCCGACCAAATATTCTAAATCAATGCCGGATTCGGCAATAATTGCATCTGCAGTTTCAACGACAATGTTTTTCACGTAAGAGAATTCTTTTGCTTCACCAATTAAGGGAATCATAATCTCCGGTACCATCTTCCATTCCGGGTGTTTTTTCTGAACATTAATAGCTGCTTCTATAACAGCTCTGGTTTGCATCTCAGCAATTTCCGGATGAGAAACGGTTAACCTACAGCCTCTGTGACCCATCATGGGATTGAATTCATGAAGGGAACTGATAACAGCCTTTAAGTCGGTGATTTCCATGTTCATTTCCTCTGCCAATTCTCTGATGTCTTCCGCATTAGTAGGCAGAAATTCATGAAGCGGAGGATCTAAGAAGCGAATTGTAACAGGCAATCCTTCCATAGCTTCATAAATACTTTCAAAATCACTTCTTTGCATAGGCAAAATTTTGGCCAGGGCCACTTTTCTTTGTTCACCTGTCTCGGAAACAATCATTTCCCGCATAGCAGAGATCCGTTCTCCATCAAAGAACATGTGCTCTGTACGGCAAAGGCCGATACCCTCGGCACCAAATTTTTTAGCTTGAGCAGCATCAAAAGGAGTGTCAGCATTGGTTCGAATCTTTAAGGTTCTCAACTGATCTGCCCAACCCATAAGACGTCCAAAATCTCCAGAAATGGTAGCATCTACTGTGGGAATCGCTTCTCCGTATATATTCCCGGTTGATCCGTCTAGCGAGATTGCATCGCCCTCGTGTAATACTCTGCCTCCTAATGTGAATTGCTTAGCATCTTCGTCAATTTTAATTTCGCCGCAACCCGATACACAACATGTGCCCATACCCCGGGCAACCACAGCAGCATGGGATGTCATGCCGCCTCTGGCAGTCAAAATTCCTTTGGAATAATGCATGCCTTCGATGTCTTCAGGAGAAGTCTCCAATCGTACAAGGATGACATCGGCTCCCTTCTTTGCCCACTCAGTAGCAGCCTCCGCTGTGAAGACAACCTGACCGCTGGCAGCACCGGGAGAAGCAGGCAGAGCCGAACCAATTGGCTTGGCAGCTTTTAACGCCTTTGCATCAAACTGAGGATGCAACAGAGCATCCAGCTGTTTCGGATCGATCATAGCCACTGCCTGCTCTTTTGTAATCAAACCTTCATCCACAAGATCACAAGCAATTTTCAATGCTGCAGCAGCAGTTCTCTTTCCGTTTCGAGTCTGTAGCATATAGAGTTTCCCTTCTTCTATAGTAAATTCCATATCCTGCATATCTTTATAGTGTCTTTCCAGGGTATAGACGATTTTATAAAACTCCTCATAAACAGCAGAGTTGATTTCCTTTAATTGATCAATGGTCTGCGGGGTTCGAATTCCGGCCACCACATCTTCACCTTGGGCATTCATCAAAAATTCCCCGTATAATTGGGCTTCACCGGTAGCCGGATTTCTTGAAAAAGCTACACCGGTTCCGGATGTATCTCCCATATTACCAAAGACCATGGATTGAACGTTTACAGCAGTTCCCCAATCGGATGGGATGTCGTTCATACGCCTGTAATAAATCGCCCGGGGGTTATCCCATGAACGAAAGACTGCTTTAATAGCCCCGAACAACTGGTCTAGAGGATCGCTGGGAAAATCCGAGCCGACTTTGGTTCTATACTCTTCTTTAAACTGTTCTGCCAGTTCTTTTAAATCCTCTGCATCCAACTCCGTATCCAGCTTGACTCCCTTTTTTTCCTTCATATCGTCAATAAGTTTTTCAAAATAAGATTTCCCTACCTCCATGACAACGTCTGCGTACATCTGTATAAAACGGCGATAGGAATCATAGGCAAACCGGGGATTGTTGGTTTTTTTTGCAAAGAGTTCCGTAACTTCATCATTTAAACCGAGATTTAATATTGTATCCATCATCCCCGGCATAGAGGCTCTGGATCCTGAACGTACGGAAACCAACAATGGGTTTTCTAAAGAACCGAACTTTTTTCCGGTTATGGATTCCAGTTTATCCACATATGTCAAAATTTCTCTTTTAATCTCATCATTAATTGTTTGATTGTCTTTATAGTATTGAGTGCATCCTTCAGTTGTGATGGTAAACCCCTGGGGAACAGGCATCCCTAAATTCATCATTTCCGCTAAATTAGCTCCTTTGCCCCCAAGTAATTCACGCATAGAGCCATTGCCTTCATTAAACAGATATACATATTTTTTGCTCATTTTTTTTGTTAGTCCTCCTAAAATGATAATTTTTCTAACAGATAATTCTTTACGTCTGCTATTGGAATACGAATCTGCTCCATTGTGTCACGATCTCTGACTGTCACACTCTGATCTTCGGCTGTATCAAAATCAACGGTAATGCAGTATGGTGTCCCAATCTCATCTTGTCTTCTGTATCGTTTTCCGATACTTCCGGACACATCGTAATCAACCATAAAAGATTGAGCGAGTTTTTCATACAAAGCTTCGGCCGGTTGGCACTGTTTTTTTGTAAGAGGCAGGACTGCAGCCTTAAAAGGCGCTATCGCAGGATGAAACCGCAAAACGGTTCTTTTATCTTCCTTCCCTTTGGCATCAATCAGAATCTCTTCATCATAAGCATCACATAAGAACGCCAAGGTCACTCTGTCGGCACCCAAAGAAGGTTCAACACAGTAGGGCACATATTTTTCATTGGTTTCCGGATCCAAGTATGACATGTCCAGGCCGGAATGCTCCATATGCTGTTTTAAATCAAAGTCTGTCCTGTTAGCAATACCCCAAAGTTCTCCCCAACCAAAGGGGAATCGATACTCTATATCAGTGGTGGCTTTACTGTAGTGTGACAATTCTTCCTTTTCGTGATCCCGTAGCTGGATGTTATCCATATTGATCCCTAAAGAAGCCAGCCACTTGATACAAAACTCCTTCCAATAGATAAACCATTCCATATCCGTTCCCGGTTTACAGAAAAACTCAAGTTCCATTTGCTCAAATTCTCTGGTACGGAATGTGAAATTACCGGGAGTAATCTCATTTCGGAATGACTTTCCAACCTGCCCTATCCCGAAAGGAATTTTTCTTCTTGTAGTCCTTGCTACATTTTTAAAATTCACAAAAATACCCTGGGCAGTTTCCGGTCTAAGAAAAAGTTCTGATTGAGAATCTTCCGTTACACCTTGGAAAGTTTTAAACATTAAATTAAATTTACGAATAGATGTAAAATCATTTTTTCCGCATACGGGACAGGCAATTTTCTCCTCTGATATAAATGTCTCAAGTTTTTCATTTGACCATCCATCTGCCGTAACATCTATGCCCTCTTTTTTGGAGATATGATCCTCCGCCAATTTGTCCGCACGGAATCTCGATTTGCAATTTTTACAATCAATAAGAGGGTCTGCAAAGCCACCAACATGACCAGAGGCCACCCATGTTTTTGGGTTCATCAATATGGCAGCATCAAGACCCACATTATATTTCGATTCCTGTATGAATTTTTTCCACCAGGATTGTTTTACATTATTCTTAAGTTCAACACCAAGGGGGCCGTAATCCCATGTATTGGCCAGCCCCCCATAAATCTCCGAACCGGGAAAAACAAATCCTCTGGACTTGGCCAGAGCTACAATAACATCGAGTGTATAATTTTTGCTCATTTTTCTTCTTGATCCTCACAGCTACAACAACAATCATTGGTACAATCTTTATCCTCTGCCTTTTTTACAGACTTATTAATGGCATCGGTTGCCTTTGATTTTACGTTATCAAATACATCAGCGCTTTTAACTTTTACCTCATCGGCAAGCACTGCGCTTTTTTCAATAACTCCTTCAAAGGTATCGGTTGCAATTTCACTGATTTCAATAATTTCACCGTTATCTTTGACGAGTTCAATCGTACATTTGGTTCCAAATACTGCGATGATTCCGGCGACTGCAGCCCAAGGTGCTAAAACAGTACCGATGATACCAATGTTTACAGGAAGATTCAATAAAACTTCTGAATCCTTCTTCACAATAATTTTTGATACATTACCCTTTCGCACAGCAATCTTTATTTTTTCAATAATCTGTGCACTCTGATCCCCTAATCGGCTTTTTGTCTTGATATCAATGGACTCTTCTATACCGATAATGGCATCAACAACGCTTCCGCCGGCCTCCTCAAGGGCCTCTTTCGCTTCCTTGTAACTTACTCCGGTTCTATCTTTTACAAGTTCAATTTTTTCCAAAGTAATTTCCACTCGACACACCACCTTTTCATTGTTCTGTTTGGAAATAACGATTTAAGTATCCGTTGTCGACATCAACTGAATTCTTCACTTTTCAGACCGCTGATGTCTAAATGATAGGCCAGGTAGTTTTTTAAAATATGGCGAAGCTTTTGCTCATCCTGTTCATCCAAAGCCAATCCTTCCAACCTATGCAACGGATTCTCCAATATGTACCTTAATACATTTACTATATCAAATTCTATATCATAAATCAATCGTTGGTTGTGATCGGAATCTAACTTGCACCGGCGGCAGAGAACCCCTCCATTCTTTACATGAAACCCTGATAAATGATCTTTTGAGCCACAAGAGACACAGGCATCAAGTTGTGGTGCATTTCCACAATAGTTCAATGCTTTTATCAGATACCCGATCACCAAGGTATTTTGTTTCTTGCTCCGTCGTTCCATCATGCCAAGAAAATCGACCAAAAGTAAAAAAAGCTCAGGGGCAGGGCTATCCTCAGGAAGCAATTTCTCTGTAAACTCCATAACATAAGAAGCAGCCATATATTTATTAACGTCCTCACCAATACGATAATGACAGGAAATAACTTCTCCGCCATTGATGTGATAATAGTCCCCCGTTTTATTCAACTCATATTTCCCATAGGTAAATGGTCTAAGAGCCAATGCGGACTTACTTCTGCCCTTTTCATTAATCGAAGTACCGGCGCTGATCTTTCCAAACCTTTTGGAGAATACGACCAGCATCCTTCTACCACCCACAGTCTTTATCTGTTTTAGAATGATTCCTTCTGTCTCTGTATACATGAGCCCTCATCAGTCTTTATTGTAACCGAAACCAGAGATGGCAAATCCATTATCGCGCCAATTCTCCTTGATTTTAACCCAGAGTTCCAGGAAGACTTTTGTCCCAAGTAAACCTTCTATTTCAAGCCTTGCACTCTTCCCGATTCCCTTTAGTTTTTTTCCTTCTTTCCCGATTATAATTCCTTTATGAGATTTTTTATCACAATAGATCACAGCACCGATTCTGGTGATTTTTTCTTCCTCGATATAACTCTCTATTTCAACCGCAACCCCATGAGGCACCTCGTCTTCTAAATACAGCAATACCTTTTCCCGTATAATCTCACTGACAATAAAGCGTTCCGGATGATCGGTCACCATGTCCTCAGGGAAAAACATAGGTCCATCATCTACCATGGATTTGATCTGTTCCAATAATGCAGGAACATTCTTACCTTGCAATGCAGAGATGCCGAAGATTTTTTCAAAAACTCCCATATTATCATACTCCTCATATATAACCCGGAATCGTTCCGGTGGGAGCTTGTCTATTTTATTGATTACAAGAACCTTGGGGGTTTTTACTTGTTTTAGAATTTCAAGAATGTATGAATCTCCGGGGCCATCCCCAAGAGCTTCATCAACAATAAAAAGGATGACATCTACCTCCCTTAAGGTATTGATAGCCGTGTCCGTCATATAACTGCCCAATTTATTTCTGGGTTTATGAATACCCGGTGTGTCGATAAAAACCAACTGGCAATCGTCTTCATCTCCTTTAAGCCGGGTGTAAATGCCCCGGATGATGTTTCGGGTGGTCTGAGGTTTATCGGTAGTAATAGCGATTTTCTCACCCAGAATAGCATTTAACAACGTGGATTTGCCTACGTTGGGACGTCCGATTATTCCTATAAATCCTGACTTCATAATAACTCCTTGCTTTGTTATTGATTTAATTTAAACCCGCCGGGAAGAAGTTCTTTTAATGTATGGATATGGAGATGATCCCCGTCTTCACTTGTAATGATCCGCAAATCTCCGCCGAACTCAAACATGAACTGACGACAAATTCCGCAAGGAAGTGCTTCCCCTTCATCAGTTGCTACGGCAATGGCTTCAAATTCCCGGTGTCCTTCAGAAACAGCCTTGACAAAAGCGGTTCTTTCAGCACATATAGTTGCGCCGTAGGAAGAGTTCTCTACATTAACACCGGTAAAAACCTCACCTGATTTGGTTAACAACGCTGCCCCTACACGGAATTTTGAAAAAGGAGCATAGGCCTTTGGTACGATTTCTTGAGCCATTGCAAACAACTCTCGATCCTTCATGGTATAACCTTACCTTTCCAATCCTAATTGATTCATAATTTTTTCTTCTCGAAGCCGCATCTCTCCTTGTTCTTCTTTTTCTATATGATCGTAACCAAGTAAGTGAAATATGCTATGAACAAAAAGGTATACTAATTCTCTTTCCGGCGAATGGCCGTATTCATCGGCCTGAAGTAGAGCTTGCTCGGTGCAGATGACAACATCTCCAATACAAATTACGCCTTCTTTGTTAATCTCTGATAAACCATTAAACTGTGGAAAGGATAACACATCTGTTGTTTTATTAATACCCCGATAAATTGCATTTAACTCTCGCATCTCTTCATTATTAATAAAGGTGACAGAAACTGTAACCCGGTCGGATTCTAAGCCTTCCTCTTCAACACAAAGCACCCCGGCCTTTTTCATCAATTGAACTGTGGTTTCACCCGGCATCTTTTCTTGACTAAATACAATTTCCATTAATCCTGCTCCTCCGTACTATTTTTATCATATTCCTCATAGGCATTGATAATGCGTCGAACCAAAGGATGCCTCACCACATCAGTATCCTTTAAGAAACAAAATTCAACTCCTTTTGTTCCCTCCAATATATTGAAGGCATCAATCAGGCCTGATCTTTTCCCACGAGGAAGATCGATTTGGGTGATATCCCCGGTGACCACAGCCTTGGAACCGAACCCCAACCTGGTTAAAAACATCTTCATTTGTTCCCGTGTCGTATTTTGAGCTTCATCTAGTATAATGAAGGAGTTGTCCAAAGTTCTGCCTCTCATATAAGCCAACGGAACCACCTCAATATTTTCCCTTTCTTTTAACCTTAATGTACTGTCTCGTCCTAATATATCATAAAGTGCATCATAAAGGGGCCTTAAATATGGATCCACCTTTTCCTGCAGATCTCCGGGCAAAAACCCCAAACGCTCACCGGCCTCCACGGCAGGACGAGCTAAAATGATTTTTTCAACTTCCTTGTTTTTAAATGCACTGATTGCCATAGCTACTGCAATATATGTTTTACCGGTTCCGGCAGGCCCTACACCAAAGACAATATCCTTATTTTTAATACAATTATAATAAGAAGTTTGCCCTATGGTCTTTGGCTTTACCGGTTTCCCCCGATGGGTAAAGCAAATAATATCATTATTGCTTCTATTGTTCATATAGGACAGGCCTTTTTCTTTTAAACGGATTACGTAATTTACCGTTTGTCCATCCAGTTTTTCTCCATCTCTTATGATTCCCAACAATTCTTCGATAACCTCACCTGCCTGGACCGCATCTGTACCTTGCAGTATAATTTCATCCTGGCGTTGAAAGATATTCACCTCATAGTTATCCTGAAGTACTTTTAAATTACCGTCCAGACTTCCAAATAGCTCTTTACTGTCTAGCTCACCTTCGATTTTAATTTTAACTTCCTCAATTTGTATATTTCCCAATCCTATCTGTTCCTTCCTTTATCCCTTGTTTTTTTCCTATATCTTCTAATGCTTCAATCATGATCGTAACCCTTATTATATTTTCTTCCGGCGAAAACTTCAAACTTTTATTTATAATTTGCACAGATTCGGGCAAGTTTTCCTTAATAGCTATCCTGGCTTGCTGTTTTCCCTGTTCTTCGATGGCTTGATCATCCCTTACCCTTTTTATCAAATCCACTTCGTATTGACGGTTAATCCCCAATTGAATAGGAATGGGACGAAGAAAATTAAAAAAAATTTTCTCTTCATAAATAGCTGAATCATAGGGCCATAAAAAATCAGCGCTATTAAAGGCATATTCTCCGATTGACAGTGAAAAGCCCGGAATGCTTCTCCCTGTTCTTTGTTTCAGTAGCTTTTCTTTTTCCTGATAATAAATAAATCGGTAAACGGTTTTGGCAAAAGCTTCTCCTCTGGCATGAACATACCTGTTCATAGGATTTTCAGGATCGCTACTGTAAGTCTTGTCTTCAATTTGTAGTATACCCGAAATTAACACATCTCCTACATTTACAAATTCTCCTTGACTAACCGCCTCTTTCCCTTCTCTGGCAATTATCTTTTCGATGTATCCTTCTTTAGCTGCCACGATATGGCATGGTTGATCCAAATCCGGTGTAGCAATTGATTCTGTGCCCTCCACCAACCTGACCTCTGCTAAATTTCCTCTGTATTCGATCCCCACCCAACTTATGTCCTCCAGATGGCGAAACATTTCTATCTCTACCAGGTCTAAATCCACAGATTTACTGCACCCTTCATATAACCCTGCATTAGCCAGACTTTCTCTTATTTCACGCTCTGTCAATCGTTCATAACCATAAATTCTAATTTCTGATACAAAACAGCTTTGGTAATAGAGGAGTAAAGCAAAAATAGTAACTCCGATCAGTGTGCTTTTCTTACTTAAAATACGTCTTAATAATGGTTTTAATCCCTTTTCAGAAATAATCGTAACTCTGTACCGATTCCCTGCCACCTTAAGAAATCGTTGCCAGTCGGCGGCTTCTAATCCCATTGTAATCTCTAAATCTCCCAATATTCGAATGTTCCAAAGAGGAATTCCCTCTTCCAAACATAGAGAGAGGAGTTTTTGCAGATCAAAGCCTTCTACTCGAATGATTATTTTATGCATTCTCTCCTACTCCTCTGAGCCATAAAATTCTATGGTTTCAGGATTGCCGCTCACTAGCATTCTCTCCTCCGAAAGCTGCCGCACGATTAGATTTTTCCCGCAGACAGAAACATATCGGGTACCACAGCTGACAATCACATTGTTTTCGTCGATGAGAATGATTTTTTTTACAAAATCAACGATTACCATACGACCGCCAACCAAAACCCGCGGCATATTGATACTAAAATCATAGATTAGTTCATCCTTAATAACCATCTGCCCCTCCCGCCTTTTTACACTTTATGATTATAGATAAAAAAAAAGACATAATAAAAAATAACCCGATTTGCAACCAGGTTATTTTATTAACTCTTATTTCTTTGTTATAGACCTATAATCTTAGAGGGAATCTTATTTATCTATGTTTAATACTTCTTCGCTTTTTTCCGCGCTGCTTCTGACTTCTTCTTTCTCTTTACACTTGGTTTCTCATAATGCTCTCTTTTTCTTAGTTCCGTCATTACTCCGTCTCTTGCGCAAGAACGCTTAAATCTTTTTAGTGCGCTTTCGAGGTTCTCACCATCTCTTACAACTACCTGTGCCATTGATTCTTTTCCCCCCCCTCTGTATTTAGGAATGCTTGGTCTATAACATATTAATTATACACATTCTAAAATTAATAATCAAGTCCTATTTCAAGAAACTAAAGGATCATCCGGGCGGCCACAACATTTTCCGTTTACCCAAAAGATGAAAATGCAAATGGTTTACTGTTTGCAGACCATCCTCTCCGCAATTGCATACTAAGCGATATCCATTATCTAAGCCCATATTCTTCGCTATATCTTTTACCTTTGACATAAGCCAGCCAAGGGCTTCCATATCTTCAAATTCAATGAGATCCAGTGATGGGATGTGCTTTTTCGTAACAATCAGTAAATGAACCGGTGCTTGGGGTTCTAGATCATGGAAGGCAAGAATCACATCATCTTCGTATATCACATTGGACGGGATCTCTTTGTTTACAATCTTACAAAAGATACAATCACTCATTTTCTCTATCCTTTCTTTTTATCTATACTTCTTATCATATACCTTATAGCCTACGCCTGCAATCCCCTTTTCAATGGCCTACTCCTTTTATCCCTTCTTTATAAATCATCTGAAACTCCGTCTCAACAAATCGATTCAACAGGGTTTCAGCCTCTTTGGGCCCTGACACCGGATGGTATACTTTAATATAATTATCGGAATATCCACTGACTGTTCCGTCTTTTTCATGGTATTCCTCATACAATACCTGCCGAATGGATCCTATACCGGATTTCAAAAACTCCCCTGATGCATTTTCTCCTGCCTTTGTTAACAGGATACTCCTGGCTTTTTTTACTCCTGCAGAAATCTGCTCACCCATTTCAGCCGCTTTTGTACCCTGTCTTATAGAATAAGGGAAGACATGTATTTTGTTAAACCGAATCTCTTTCACCATTTCTACACTGTCCTGAAAGTCCGTCTCCCTTTCCCCGGGAAAACCCACGATAATATCGGTTGTCAATCCGTAACCCGGGTCAAAATCCCTTAGCGCCTTCACGATCTCCTTATAACCCTCTCGATTGTAATGGCGATTCATTAGGGCTAAAATTCGGTCACTGCCGCTTTGTAAAGAAAGGTGCATATGATGGCAAAGCTTTTCATATTTTAAGAGCCTTTTTACATAGGAGGCATTGATTACCGTAGGTTCCAAAGAGCCTAAACGAATGCGGAAGTCTCCGGAAAGTTCATTGAGTTGCTTTACAATAACTTCTATACCGTTAACCTCCTCAAATTGGTTTGAATCCAATTGATCCCTGCCATACAATGCAGTATTAATACCCGTAATAACCAGTTCTTTAAACCCCTGCCCGATTAATTTTTTTGCTTCATTTAAAATTTCTTCCTTATCCCTACTGCGGATTCCCCCTCTTGCATAAGGGATAATACAGTAAGAACAAAATTGATTGCAGCCTTCCTGCACTTTAATGTAGGCTCTGGTTCTGGACTCCATGGATGTAATGGTACCCGTTTCTTCATAAATGTCTAGATCCTCATATTTTAGGACATGGCAAATCTGCATCCTTTCTTTCATAAAGGACTCCACATATTCCGGAAGCCGGCTTTTCTCATTGGTTCCTACAATAATGTCCACTCCGTCAATGGCCTTTACTCCTTGGGGGTTCACCTGTACATAACAACCCATCACCGCCATGACACTGTTTGGGTTGATTCTCTTCATGCGTCGGATGTATTGTCTGGACTTGCGCTCTGCCAAATTGGTTACGGTACAAGTATTAATGACGTAAACATCTGCATAATCCTGTTCCCCAACAATTTGGTAATTTAAATCAATAAACTTTTCCTTCAATGCCTGGGTTTCATATTGGTTGACCTTACAACCTAAAGTATAAAATGCAACTTTCATACCGCTCTCTTCTTATCCTTATCTATAATGTATATTTCTAGCTGCAACAGCACACCATTCATCTTCTTCTACAATTTCTAAAATTTCAAATCCGGAAGCTTTTATTGTGGACACCACTTGTTCTTGTTTTTCAATTAAAATTCCCGAGGAAATATAAATGCCGTTTTTGACCAAATGTTTACCGATATCCTTTGATAACTGCATAACCAAATCTGCCATCAGATTGGCTACAGTAATATTTGCTATATAATCCAATCCACATGTCAAATCTCCCTTAATGATTTGTATGACTTTATCCAAACCATTCTGTTTTACGTTATTCTCCGCTACCCGGCAGGCCTGTGGATCAATTTCCACCCCTAAGACTTCCTTTGCCCCCAATAAAGCCGCTCCAATGGATAATATACCAGAACCACAACCAATATCCAATACCCGATCCCTGCCCGGCATCAAATACTTTTCCAATAACCTGATACATAGGGTGGTAGTAGGATGACTTCCTGTACCGAAAGCCATTCCCGGGTCAATTTCTATAACCAGATCCCCCTTCTTTGCTGCATAGGCTTCCCATGTTGGTTTTACCACGATCCGGTCCGAGATTTTAATAGGCTTAAAATATTTTTTCCAAAGATTTTTCCAATTCTCATCACAAACGCTTTTAATCTCAACCTTTTCTATGGGAAGTATTTCGATTTCCCGAAAAATATCTTCCATCTTTTCCAGTCCCTCTAATGTATCCTCTAGATAAAACAGAATACGAGGAGTATTCTTTGCAGTAACCAGAACGCTTTTATCGATATAATCCCATTCGTAATCCTGTTTCTTGTTAATAAGATCTTCAAGATCTCTGGGATCTTCCACTATAACTCCAATTCCCATATCCGTTAATATACAAGAGAGCAAATCCAAACTGTCTTGATCCGTATATAATCTGACTTCCGTATAGTCCATTTTTAACTCCTTTAAGAACAATTAAGATCAATTATATCATATCTTCTCTGTATCTTCCCCTAAAAAAACACCCCTTAGTCTAAATTGACCGGGGTGTTCCATTCTCTAAATATATCGAATCATCTATCTCGTTCCACTGGCATTCAA
>JAQUJQ010000027.1 GCA_028680875.1 Eubacteriales bacterium | reverse complement strand
GCCTGGGTCAGTCTGGGATAGATGATAGTAACAATCACCGTGATGGTCATGGAGGAAACCAATGTGATCAGCAGGTTTCCGTAATTTAAAGCCGCCACACTGCCCTCTCTTAAACCCGAAGCAAGCATCTTGTCTACAAAGGTGTTGATCTGATTTACCGTACTCCCGATAAATACGGGAATAGCTAGAAGCACAATCTTTTTTGCTGCCCCTCCGAAATGCAATGTAGGACTGAAACTGAAGCCGTTATTCTTTGCTACCCAACCTACTGCAAAGGCATAGAATCCACTGCCGACAAGTAATCCGATGGCTAAAAAATAATGGCTGTAATATGCGCTGACGATAATTGCAGCTAATACAAATATACTCTGCAGATAGCCGGCAAGAATTGGTTTCAGAAAAACCCCCTTATACTGCAGATTGGCAGTCAATAACATAATAATTGCGGTAAAGAGAATTGTAGGGAATATAATCTTCAAATAGAAACTGGTTAATGCAGCCGTTTCTTCTGCAAATCCTACTGCAAATATGGAAACCAATTGATCTGAAAAAATAATGCCAAGAATAATGATTAGCAAAGCTATAGCACTCATCAGGCTGATAGATTCCCGGGTAAACCGGTTGCCCTTTTCCATTCCATCCCTTTCCACAATTTCAGAGAAAAGGGGCATATAGGATACGGCTACGGACGTAAAAACCCCGGCAAAAATAACCCCGGGAATGGCACTTGCCATAACATAGGCATCGGTAATAGAACTGGTTCCGAAGAAACCGGCCATGAATAACTCACGAAGAAAACCCATGGCCTTGGAGCCAAGGGTTAATATGGCCATTAGCGCTGCTGTTTTGGCCGCTGTGCGCATTTGTATACTCCTTTTCGAAGTTATGATAATATATAAATGGCCGATATAACTTTACAATGGCAGTCTTACTGTGCCTACACCTACCGCATGTTTAAATTCATAGACTGCAAGATCATAGTCGGAAATGGCTTTGGCCAGACCCCGTCCCGCACGAAATGCTCTGATCTGAGCTTCCTCTACGTCGGTCACCGTGTTCATCCCTGCATTGTAGGTGATAGTGGCAAGTCGATAGCCTTCTTTAGCATTGGCTAGTGTGGCCTTAGCTACATCCACAGCCTGCTTTTTATCCGCAAGCTCCATATACTTGATCCGAATGTCCATTTCAATTTGCATAGGAGCATCCTCTGCCGTTTTTTGGGCCTGAAGGAAGGCCGTCTGTTGGTTCAAATAAGTAGAGGAGTTTTCCGGATAACGGTACTTCAAACTTTTGAGCAAAATTTCCTGAATCTCCGTGGCAAATTTTACTCCTTTGATTTCGTTTCGCTGATTAACAGCACTCTCCACCGCTTCAGTCAAAGTCATTTTAGGAGCCTCAACCATCTTTAAGGTGTCTGTTAAAGCAACCTTCTGCATCAAATCATAACCTAATAACATATTAAAATTCATCTTAGCAGTGTTTAACATGGTTTCTGCCGATGCCACTTCATTTTCTGCAGTTAACACAGCTGTTTCCGCTGTAAGCGTATCTATCTTTGCCACGGTGCCTAGCTTATATTTTTTCTGGGTATTTGCTAAAATTGTCTTTTGGTTGGTCAGGTTTTCCTCTGCAATCCGCAGATTCTCCGCTGCCTGCAAGACGCCATAATATAGATTGATGGTTTCCGATTCGATCTGATTTAATTCCGCTTTATAATTAGCATCTAATTGAGTCTTTGCAAAGTCCCGCCGCAGCTTGACGATCTTCTGGTTAACATCAGTTGCACCGGCCTGCTCTGCCGTTAAACTGATCTGAATAGATGAAGATTCCGGATCATTTCTCATTTTATCAAGCTTTTCCAATAGATCTCTTATACTTTCTGCATTCTCCGCATACCCTTTGGCAACCGCCTCATCGGATTTTTTGTTCAAATCTGCCGTCTCGGCCCGACTCCCCTTGGTCTGCATGATTTCAACGGCTTGTTCCAACGATAGTTTCTGAGCATCGCCCCCAAAGGTCATATCCGGCACGATCACTCTTCCTGCCGCAAAGACAACAGCCCCTGCACCAAAAAGGAGCAGGGTTGTTACTAAGATTGGAAGTAATCTTTTTTTCATAATATTAAACATCATGTGGTTCATCCATCCCTTCCCTTTAAGTCAGGATATTGTACCACAAATCGGCCGATGTTACAAGATTAGGATGACTTTTGCCGCTTTTGCTGCTTATAGGCTTCAAGTATGGCCTCGTCACGCTTCTTCTTCTCCCGAATAGCCTCTTCAAGCATCATGTCTTTAACCTTCATCAGCCTGGTCTGGTTCCCACGTTCATTTTCATCAAGCTTCATCTTGATGTATTTGATGGTCACCTCCAGCTTGGGAATCATTACATACTCAAGAGCATTGACCCTTCTTCTGGTCTTTTCGATTTCTTCGGCCAAAAGGCCCACTTCCTTCTCCATCGCCGCTAAATCCAGCATGGAGGCAAAGACTTCGGAAAGTCCGCTGATGGCTTTATCAAGCTCCCCTGAGGTGGCGGCAAAACCATAGGGATAAATATCCCCGGAATCGCCTTCTCCCTCTCCCTTTTCAAAGGAAAAAACCGGTACATCCACACTCATCACATTTTTTCGCCCGATGCTGAGAATTACCCCCTGCTTTGGAAACATAAGGGCTTCTTCCATGAATTCCGGGGACATAACAGCACCTGCGATGGCAAAATTCTGATATACCAAAGCGAGTTTTTGCTCCACCTCCTGGCGCAGAATCTTATTTTGCCTGGCCAGTTCAAGGAATTGCTTCATCAACTCATCCCGTTTGTCCTTTAAAAGCTTATGGCCTCTTGTAGCCACTACCAGCTTTTTTTTGAGAGAAGTCAGTATCATCCTGGTCGGATTTACGTTCATTCTTTCCATTGGACATCACCTCCCTCTTGTCAACGGTCTTCCTTCGGCTCTTCCGGCAGATATTTATCCAGGTATTCATCCCGGATTCTCTTCAACTCACTTCTCGGCATAATAGTCAAAAGCTCCCAGCCTAAGTTCAGAGTTTCCTCTATACTCCGGTTGGTCTCATAACCCTGGGATACATAGCGGTTTTCAAAGACATCGGCAAATTTTGCATAAAGCTTATCAGTATCAGACAAAGCCGCTTCACCCAAAATCGCCATCAGTTCCTTGGCCTGCTTTCCTCTGGAATAAACAGCAAAGAGCTGGTTCATCGTATCAGCATGATCTTCTCTTGTTTTGCCTTTTCCTATTCCCTTGTCCTTAAGACGGGACAGTGAAGGTAATACGTCAACCGGCGGCGTAAGGCCTTTCCGATACAATTCTCTTGACAAAATGATCTGTCCTTCGGTGATATATCCTGTAAGGTCGGGAATCGGGTGAGTCTTATCATCCTCAGGCATGGTAAGAATGGGGATCATAGTGATTGACCCGTTAAAGCCCTTCTTTCTTCCAGCTCTTTCATAAAGAGTGGCTAAGTCAGTATAGAGATAGCCCGGATAACCTCTCCGCCCGGGAACTTCCTTTCTCGCTGCAGAAACTTCTCGTAAAGCCTCTGCATAGTTGGTAATATCCGTCAGGATGACCAGAACGTGCATATCCTTTTCAAAAGCCAGATATTCTGCCGCTGTCAAGGCAATACGAGGAGTGGAAATACGCTCTACCGCCGGGTCATTTGCCAGGTTTACAAATAGCACTGTCCGATCAATAGCGCCTGTTCTCTTAAAGTCGGAAATAAAGTAATCTGCTTCTTCATAAGTAATACCGATGGCCGCAAAGACCACGGCGAAATTGCTTTCCGTTCCGAGTACTTTTGCCTGTCTTGCGATCTGAGCCGCAAGCTCCGCATGAGGCAGTCCGGATCCGGAGAAGATAGGCAGCTTCTGTCCTCTTACCAGAGTGTTCAGGCCGTCAATGGCAGAAACACCGGTCTGGATAAATTCGGCCGGATAGTCCCTTGCCGCAGGATTCATCGGCAGGCCGTTGATGTCCATCCGCTTTTCCGGAATAACACGGGCTCCTCCGTCTTTTGGCCTTCCCATTCCGTCAAATACACGGCCCAGCATATCTTCTGATACGTCCAGTTCGATTCCCCTGCCCAGAAAGCGCACCTTACTGCCACCCAGGTTGATCCCTGCAGCACTTTCAAAGAGCTGAACCAGAGCATTACTTCCGTTGATCTCTAAAACCTTACACTGCCGGGTTTCCCCGTTCTGCAGTTCAATTTCTCCAAGCTCGTCATAGGTTACATTTTCAACATTTTCTACCAGCATCAATGGGCCCGCTACTTCGGTAATAGTTCTGTATTCTTTAAGCATCATTCAATCCCTCCCTTGTCAACGAGCTCCTTGATACTCTTAGTCAGTTCTTCAAGAACGGCCTCGTATTGGGCATCTACTTGATCTTCTACAGTATACTTAAACCGCCCGATTACTTCCCGTACCGGCATGGCAATCAAACGATTGTAATCTCCGCCTTTTTCGATGGCTGCCTTGCTTTGTCTGTAAAATTCCATAATCAGACGTAGTAATTTGTATTGTTTGTTCAATGAGGAGTAGGTATCCACATCGTGGAAGGCATTCTGATGGAGATAGTCTTCCCGAATGGATTTACAGGCCTCCAGCTTGAGACGGTCCTGATAGGATAGAGCATCGACACCGACCAGCTGAACAATTTCCTGCAGTTCTGCTTCCTCTTGCAGAAGCCTCATCGTTTCGTCTCTTAAATCAGGAAACTCCTTGTTTACATGTTCCCTGAACCATGGAGAAAGCCTGTCAATATAGAGAGAATAGCTGGAAAGCCAGTTGATCGCCGGGAAGTGTCTTGCATAAGCAAGAGCCGAATCCAGGCTCCAGAACACCTTGACTATCCGCAGGGTAGCCTGGGCAACCGGCTCGGAAATATCTCCGCCCGGAGGAGACACGGCGCCAATGGCTGAAAGTGCTCCTTCTCGTCCCTCACTCCCCAGATTGATGACACGTCCCGCCCGCTCATAGAACTGGGCCAGTCGAGATGCTAAGTAAGCGGGGTAACCTTCTTCCCCGGGCATTTCCTCAAGCCGTCCGGACATTTCCCGTAAGGCTTCCGCCCAACGAGATGTGGAGTCGGCCATCAGGGCTACCGAATAGCCCATGTCTCTATAATATTCTGCAATGGTGATTCCCGTATAAATAGAAGCTTCTCTTGCGGCTACCGGCATGTCGGATGTATTTGCTATTAGAACCGTACGCTTCATAAGAGGTTCTCCGGATTTGGGGTCTTTTAATTCAGGGAACTCCATCAATACGTCAGTCATTTCATTGCCCCGCTCCCCGCAGCCGATGTAAACTACGATGTCAGCATCGGCCCACTTGGCCAGCTGATGCTGAACAACTGTCTTACCGCTTCCGAAAGGCCCCGGTACTGCTGCCACTCCGCCCTTTGCTATCGGGAACAGGGTATCGATAACCCTCTGCCCGGTAATAAGCGGCATTTCCGGTACCAGCTTTTCTTTATAGGGCCTGCCCTTACGGACCGGCCACCTCTGCATCAATGTAATGGGGACCTTTTCTCCTTCAGGGGTTTCCACCACACAAATGGTCTCTTCTACAGTAAAATCACCGGCTTTGATCTCTGTGATCTTTCCTTTGATACCGAAAGGTACCATGATCTTAAGTAGTACGATGATGGTTTCCTGTACGGTTCCCAAAACATCTCCGGTCTCCACCTGATCTCCTACCGCCTTGGTAGGAACAAAGGCCCATTTCTTATCTCTGGACAGGGGCTTGGCTTCAACACCCCTCTTAATATTAGGCCCGGTTTTTTTCAACAGTTCCGTCAGAGGACGCTGGATCCCGTCATAGATGCCTTCCAGCATGCCCGGTCCCAGTTCCACGGATAAGGGAACTCCTGTGGATACTACCTTAGCTCCCGGTCCCAGCCCCGCTGTTTCCTCATACACCTGTATGGAAGCTGCATCCTTGTGCATTTCAATGATTTCTCCGATAAGGCCTTGTTCACCTACCCGAACCACGTCGAACATATTTGCATTCTCCATGCCCTCTGCGACTACCAGAGGACCGGATACTTTTACAATCCTTCCTTCCTTCACTCTCACCGTCACCTGCCTTCTTCTTCACTATCGTTCTGGAAAAGGATATCCGCACCCACCGCCCGTTCCACTGCTTTTTTCAGATTGGCACGTCCGATGCCGTAGCTGCCGTCCATTCCGGGTATAGGAATTATGGCAGGAATACGCATATCTTTATATTTTTCGATTTCCTGGGTCATATCTTTATACAGACCCTCCACGATATAGAGGATTCCGTAATTGTCATTTATGATCCGGTCAAGAATCTCTTTCGCCTCCTCGCTGTCTCTGACAGGGAAGGCGGTCAGTCCCACGGCTTTAAAGCCGGATACACTGTCCCACGGACCGATCACTCCGATTTTATACATAGGTCTCCCTCACCCTTTCTGCCAACATTTCGGGGGATAGTCCCTGAAGCAAGCCGGTCATAACGATCCTGGCGTTTTTCATTTCCCCTTCCTTGGCAATCAGATAGGCGGCAAGAGGTTCGATGCCAAAGGATATGTACTTGGCCTCTCTGGCATAGTTCATAAGCGCATCATCGCAAAGCCGTTCCAATGCGGTAAACCGTCCGGTCTCCCGCAGCATGGCTCCTCCTTCCCCTAAGGCTGTGCTCAGTCCGAAGGGAATCAGTTTTTCCGCCAACTGCTCGTAAGGCTCATCGTACCCGCTGATGAAAACTTTTTCCTGAATGTTTCCTCCTCTGAGAAAGACTTGGGAAAAGAAATCCCAGTTTTTCCCCATCTGTCTTAGCCGGGTAAAGGTCTTCAGATTTACAGTATCAACCAAAAGCCTGATATAGCCCTGTATAAAAACATTACCCGAAGCTTCCGCCCCCAAAACCATTTCCTCATAACAGGCCCGATCTAATATAAAATCGATGGTCTGGGGGTCTTTGGTTCTGGAAAATACGTCCACCACTTCCTGCAATGCATTTTTCATGGTAGGACTCATAGCTACAAAGTTTCTCTCTCGTACCATTATTGCCAGTTCTCCCGGCGGAATGGTGCCAAGATCGATGAGAAACTGCTCCGAATCTGTTTCTGAAAGCTCTGCCTTCATGAGTACCTTCAAGTTATGGTAATCATAAGGATAAAGGAATGGATAAAGGTCCTCCTTAACAGGGACGATTCCCATGATAAATTGGTATACCTTTTTTCTTTCCTCAGAAAGCAGTTCTTCAAAATCTTCCGGTTTAATCCCCTCAGACCCGGATCCATAATCCTGGTCCAATAAAATCTTAAGGGCCTCGGCGGGGGTTTTGCTCTCCCTCATGGCCTCCACCTTTTCCCGGGTCAGCAGGCTTTTTTCTACACTACGAACACGGGCAGAGGCGAAAACATAGTCTTTTTTTCGTTGGTTGCCCTCCATGGTCTTCCCTCCTTTCAGGCGGATTGTCCGGTTACTCTCCGAATAAGGCTTCCACCACTTCCGGAGTCACCTCTTCTTTTACGCCGTCGATTAAGGTTTCCAAAGTGGAGTTGATTTCCACCAGGCCTCTTCTAAGGACAAAGCCTCCTTTTGCCTGGATGGTATCCTTGGATAGAGTCAGGCGAACCGGTTTTTCCGGATCATTAACTGCGTCTAATACCTTCTGGCCTACTCCATCACGGTCTCTTTTGTTCATCAAAAGTTCTGCCTCGTCTACGCCGGTTTCTTTTAAAGCCTTGACAAGAAAGGGAACATATTCCTGTTTCTCAAGTTGAGAAATACGGGAAAGAGCGAGGTCAAAGGCTTTGGAAATGGCCTCCTGCTTTGCTCCAAGTCGCATTTTACGAACCTCCAGCTCCGCTACGGAGGTCCTTCTGCTTTTTAGAAGTTCCGCCTCTTCCTTACCCTTTTTTTCCGCCTCATCCAGGATGCGATTCCCGGTTTCTTGGGCCTCTTTCCGGATTTGATCAGCTTTTTCCCGGGCCTGTTCTAAGGTTTTTTCCGCTTCCTCGTTGGCATGGGATAAAATTTTTTCCAGAATGTTTTCAATACTCATGATTCACCCATCCTTAAATCTGAACGCCATTGACCATCAGGAAGGAAATCAGCAGGGCTAAAACCGCATAGGTTTCTACCATGGCTGTATATACCATTCCTTTTGCAATCTCCTCCGGTCTCTTTGAAATAAGCATAATGGCCGATGCAGCACAACGCCCTTGGGCCATACCGGACCAGATCCCTACAAGACCAATGGGCAGGGATGCGGCAAAGATATAGGCTCCTTGAGGAATAGTCAGATCAAGAAGACCCGCTCCTCCTAAAATACCAATTTTCTGCATGATAATGAAAGCGATGAGAAGTCCATAGATCCCCTGGGTTCCAGGTAGAGCCTGCAGGATCAGGGCTTGTCCAAATTTCTTCGGATCCTCTGCTACAACGCCGGAGGCCGCCTGACCGGCGACGCCGATTCCTATGGCACTGCCGATTCCTGCTAGTGCTGCGATAGCAGCTCCTAGGATAGCCAGATAGCTTCCATTAAAGACTAGATTTGCTACTTCTGTGTTCATTTAATGATCCTCCCTAATCTCTATGTATTTTGTATTTTGGGCAAAGGGCTCAAAGGCTTCTCCGCCCCCTATATAAAACTTACCAAAGAATTCTACGTACTCCAGACGACAGGAGTGGACAAAGGATCCTAAGGCGTTGATGGCCATATTATAGCTATGTCCTATAATTCCAACGATAACCATTATGATCATCCCTTTAATCCCGCCTCCGCTTAATGACCCCATGGTGTTGACCACAGAGGCGATTACGCTTGTTGCCAGGCCCAATGCCAAAAGTCTGGAATAAGATAATACGTCCGACAGATAACCGGTAACTCCATAAAGGCTTCCAAACCCGCCGATGATCTTACCGATGCCTTTTTTCTGCCGTCCTCCTGTCAGGATAATGCCTACGGCGCCTACTATGGTCATCCATTTACCGATAGCGCTCAAACCGGGGCCTCCAATACCTCCCATGGCTCCTGCCAACCAAATGACACCTCCTGTCAATAAGAGATACCAAAGGCCGATGTCACAGAAGGCATCGAATGGCCGTCCGTCCTTAATATCCAGGTATGCCTTAAGGCCCATACCGATATAGATATGAACCAGCCCTAAAGCAAAGGAGAACAGGAGAAGAGTCATGGGTTCCTCCATGGGATTGAACCAGATGGCAGGAATCACCACATCCTTATGGAAAAAGGTTTTTGCCACAACTGTAATTATATCCCCGAAAAAACCACCGAACATCACACCCCAAAAGATTGTGGCAATGCCACAGTAAAAGAACATTTTTATCATGCGGTAGGTCATGCCCTCAAGTCTGAATTTCTTTAAGACCAGGTAGGTGGCCAATGTCAAAATGATGCCGTAAGCCGTATCACTAAACATAAGTCCAAAAAACACCGCAAATGATAAGGAGAAAAATGGTGTTGCATCCAGTCCGCCGGAGCTGGGTAAAGCATACAGCCTTGTAATAGACTCAAAGGGTAGCGAAAATTTACCGTTCAATAACAGAACTGGTGTTTTCTCTCCCTTTTCCGGATCCTCAAGCTGGTAATAACAACCCTTTTCTCCAAGAAGTTTTTCTAAAGACTCGGCGGCAATGGCCGGAACCCAACCTTCAATATAGAAGGTTTTCCCGGTTACTAATAGCCTGTTACGAATGTCTGCCCGGTCTCTTGCTATGACCAGACTATCATAAAGGTACCGGAGCTTATCCTTTTCTCCCTCTTCGGCACGAATGGCCTCTTCCAGTTTGGCCTTTTCGTCTTGGAGGGCGGAAAGCTTCTCCCTGTACTTCTCTATATTTTTTGCTGCTGTATCGGTCAAGTCAGGAAATTGAACTTTTGTAAAGCCAAAGAGTTTAAGCGTTTCTTCAGCTAATTCCCGTTCTTCCTTCAGGCCGATAAAAGAAATGTAGTGCTGCTCGTTGTCACTGTTCAGATGGCCCAATATGGATCCGCGGGTTTTCTCATCCAGGACCTGCTCCAGCTTGTCCACCTGAGCTCCGGCAGGAAGAACACCTATCATCACATCCGTATAAATTGTACCCTTGTTTTCCAGCGGAAGATCCCAGCCTTCCCATGGCAATAGTGAAAGAATTCCTGCTTCCGCCTTATTGATCGCACTGTTTACTTCTGCCATCCGATGCAGGAGAGAGAGGATTAAATCCACTTTTTGTTGAATTTCCTCCCGTTCTTTCAGTACCTGTTTAAATTTTTCTTTTTTTACAGGCAACCGGGTGCTGAAAAGAGGTTTCTTTTCAGTACCGTAACGATCCAGTGCTTCAAGAACCTGATTTACTGATGAAAGCTCTGCTTCATAGCCGGCTGCATCCGATTGATTTCCATCCAAAGCAACCAACTCTTTCCAATGGTCATCAGCAAGCTTGTCCTCTTGGCTTGTGATTTCCACTGCACCTAATGCCATCAGACCTTCCATCAGTTCTTCTCTTCCTGTCTCAAGGGCAATGACAGAAAGTTTCTTCATCCTAGCTATGGACACCTTATCTCACAACCCTTCCGACAATTAAAGATACGGCACCTTCCATATTATGTTCGGCGCCGGCTAATATTTTATTACAATCTGCTTGGCCCTTTTCCAAGATGCTTTGGTAATAGCTTTCTGCCTCTTCTCTAGCCTTCGAAAGATGAGCCCGATAGAGATCCTCTCCTTCTCGTTGAGCTTTTTGGATTGTTAGTGCCGCCTCCTTTTCTGCTTCTTCCAGGATCTTCTTGGATTCCGACTCGCTTTTTCTGCGAGTATCCAGTCCTTGGTCTTCTGCTTCTTTTACTTTCTTGATCTGCTCAATGGCCATAGCTTCACCTCCTGCTTTCAGTTAATTTGGCTCATCGTAAAATTATACATACTCCTATCATATAATATTAGTTGAAGATCTGTAAAGCCTTTTAGTTAAATTTTGTGAAGATTTTAATTATTGATTATTATACACCCAAATTATAGAAAAATACAGTACAAAAATATGACAAGGGGACGTTTAGACTGTCTTGCCGTCAAGACAGTCTAAACGTCCCCTTGTCTTCTCTGTTTTATTTTCTTCTTTTGCCTCCGCCCTCTTTTACTTTTAGCCGTGCGGCGGATTTAGTAATTATCAGCTTGGCCTGCTCAATTTCATAGGGATCCTCACTGGGAGATTCCAACCATTCCTCTGCCTTTTGTCTTTCTGATTCTGCCCGTTCCACATCAATGTCTTCCGGCCATTCGGCGGAGTCGGTATAAATAACGATGCTTTTTCTAACATCGATGAAACCGCCGGCTATGGATGCAACCTTAAAATCCTTGGAACCGGCTTCCTGTATCCAAAGGGGCCCGGCATTCAAAATCTTGCAGGCCCAGGCATGGTTTGCCATAAAGCCTTCTTCACCTAAATGAGTCCGGACGATGACCATCTCGATATCCCCCTTATAAAACACTTTGGAAGGGGTTATGATTTCCAGAACCGTACTATTAGCCATTAGATTTTTCGTACCTTTCTACAACCTCGTCGATGTCGCCTGCAAAGAGGAACATGGATTCGGGAATCCGATCGTGCTTTCCTTCGAGGATTTCCTTAAAGCTTCGGATGGTTTCTTTAAGAGGAATGTATTTACCCGGTGTGCCGGTGAATTGCTCAGCTACATGGAAGGGCTGTGACAGGAATCTTTGTATCTTTCTCGCTCTTGATACGATGAGCTTGTCCTCTTCGCTCAGTTCGTCCATACCTAGAATTGCGATGATATCCTGAAGCTCCTTATAGCGCTGGAGTACTTCCTGCACCTGTCTTGCTGTATTGTAATGCTCTTCTCCAAGAATCAATGGATCCATAATTCTGGAAGATGACTCCAATGGGTCAACTGCGGGATAAATACCCAGTTCAGTTATGGATCTTGACAATACTGTTGTCGCATCCAGGTGGGCAAAGGTCGTGGCCGGTGCCGGGTCTGTCAAGTCGTCGGCGGGCACATAGATTGCCTGTACTGAGGTGATAGAGCCTTTCTTGGTAGAAGTGATTCTTTCCTGTAGTGCTCCCATTTCCGTAGCCAGTGTGGGTTGATAGCCTACCGCACTGGGTACTCGGCCGAGAAGTGCGGATACTTCAGAGCCTGCCTGGGTAAATCGGAAAATATTATCAATAAACAGAAGCACGTCCTGTCCTGCCTCATCTCTAAAATGCTCAGCCATGGTCAAACCGGTGAGAGCTACTCGCATTCTGGCTCCGGGCGGTTCGTTCATCTGCCCGAACACCATAGCGGTTTTTTCGATAACACCTGATTCGATCATTTCATAGTAAAGGTCGTTTCCTTCTCTGGTTCTTTCTCCTACGCCGGCAAATACGGAAATACCTCCATGTTCTTTGGCGATATTGTTGATCAGTTCCTGGATCAATACGGTCTTTCCTACACCTGCACCACCGAACAGTCCTACTTTTCCTCCTCTTGTATAAGGAGCAATAAGGTCTACAACCTTGATACCGGTTTCAAAAATTTGGGCTGTGGTATCCTGGTCTTCAAATGAAGGTGCCGCTCTATGAATAGGCATTTTTTTCTCTGTTACACATGGACCTTTTCCATCTATGGTATCACCTACGACGTTAAACAAACGTCCCAGAACTTCCTTTCCTACGGGAACAGCGATGGGACTACCGGTATCAAATGCTTCCATTCCCCGGGTTAAACCGTCGGTGGAAGACAAGGCGATACAACGGATTACATCGTCCCCCACGTGCTGGGCCACTTCTGCAACAATATTTCTACCTTCATGTTCAATTGTAATTGCATTTAATAGCTCCGGCATTTCCTCCGGGTTGAATTTGATGTCCACCACCGGTCCGAT
>JAQUJQ010000237.1 GCA_028680875.1 Eubacteriales bacterium | reverse complement strand
TCACGATTTTCCAAGATCTCTTTGGGAACCGCTATGGAGTATTGATCTTTTGCAGTAAATCGAATGGTTGTAAAATCACTTTGGCTCTTTTGGTATTTTTTTAAGAGAGTATTCAAGGTTGGTCCCGTTGCATTTATTTTGACCTTCTCGCCATTGAACCTTGTGGCTTCAGCTTTTTCTGTTATACTTTCCATTTCCATTAATTCTTCTACTGAAACGGTAATATCTTCATCCAGGAGGCCTGTTATAACGATTGTTTGCTGTGCGTAATCATAATCGTCCGGAGTTGATTCTCCGCAGCCTCCTATTAATATGGTCATTGACAGTAAAACAAACAAAACTGTCCTGGCCGGATGTTTTAGCTTTCTATACATTTCCTCACCTGATATTAAATGCATTTATTATCATTACTGTTGCCTGCGCCTTTGTTGCATTGTCTTTAGGTCTAAAACTTCCGTCAGCGAATCCTGTAATGACACCGCTGTCAGCGAGTGCAGCTACAGATTCAACAGCCCAATCGGAAATTCCCGATTGATCTGTATAATTGCTTTTGACGGCTTCGATTTTCAAATTCAAAGCCCTTACTAACATACAAGCCATTTCTTCTCTGGTAATTTGTCTGTCGGGGAATACACAGCCTTTTGCATCTGCTTTGACAATGTTATTTACTACAGCTGTTGTCAGATAGTTCTTTGCCCAATGCACATCAGCGTCCGTTAGATTAGACGTATTATCTATAGGCAGCAACCCTTCCTTGATCATAGTTTTTATCAGGATTGTTACAAACTCTGCTCTTGTCACGGAATTGTCCGGACGGAAAGTTCCGTCAGGATTTCCAAATATAACCCCTTTGCTGACAAGTTTTGTTATGCTTGTTTCCGCCCAGTGTCCTTTAATGTCAATGAGATTATTTTCCTGCTCAGTCTTGTCCGGTTCGGTTGTACCAGTTGTTTCAGATGAATCTCCATTATTATCTTTGTTGTCTTTTTTTGTTCCTCCTCCATCAATGGGTACAGGAGCCGGATTCGGATCCTTATAATTCACGACAACATCCATACGGTAGATCCATTTTAATGAGTCAAAGGCATTGGCATTAATTTCATCTCCATCACTGTATTTTGATAAATCCTCCAGCCCGAAAAGCAAGCGGTATCGGGTGCAGTCATCCAAGTTATTATAGGTCAGATCTATATCATTTATTTCACCCCCATCTTCAGGAGCACCCATGTATCTTTGCCAATTGTCCGCGTAGGCTAGCATGGGTTCCACTCCCTGTTTTCCCGAAGCTGCCAGTTCCATGTCGTGGAACTTTACCTTTGTGCTGGAAGAACCCGCTTCCCAATTGTCACTAATCTTCATATTGGGGTAAAAATATCGGTCTTTTCCAAATAAATACTTATAACTGTATGTTTTGTTTGGAGATTTTCCATTGCCATCGGTACACCACACCCTGATCTGTGTCATATCTTCCGCATTTATGCCGCATTCACTTAAAAGTTCTTCTAGGTAAACACCTTTTGCAGGAGATGCGCAAGGTACAGGTAGACTATCTATAAAAGTATATGTTTCCGTGCTGCCATTCTTTTTAAAATAGTCATAGTCAAAGGTTTTTAATATTCGATAATCATTGCTGTCATAATCGCTGTATCTTATCCAAACCTCCAAGGTTTCTGCCGGATCACTGGATAAGGTTTTTGCGCTGACTTCAATTGGATTAACAAAGACGGAACAAATTAATATTGTAAAAATAAGCAGTATGTAAAATATTTTTTCATTACTAATGAGTTTATTTTTCATAGCCGGCCTCCTCTCATTCTTCTAGCATATACAGCTTTCCTGTTTTTGGGTCTTTATACACCGAGCCCAACCGTTCATAGCTGTTTTTGCCACCTTCACTTTCTTCAATACTGTCTTGAATCTCTTCAATTTGGGTCACATCACTTCCTTTCTCAATTTGAACCAATCGGCTCTCTTCCAGATCAACATTCCAGTAGATCACTAAGGAAAGCATCAATCCGCAAGCAAAAACCAACATGGCGTCAACGATATTGACAACTCCGTCCAAAGGATTTATTTCTTCTTCGTATGTCTTTTTACTACGCAGATTGCTGCTCCTTAATCTCGTCCGCATCTTTATATATCTCCTCTAAAATACCCTCCATTATTACCTCAATAGAAAGCATATCGCTTTCATACCATCGCTTGCGCAACCTGGATATAACAAATGCCACTCCTGCGGTTGCCAATCCTGCTACGGTTGCATCAAAGGCAGTCAGTAGTGAATCTGCCAAAGTTCTTGTATCGCCTTGACCCAAGGCTATTAAACCGGGCCCCAGTGGTATTAGTGTAGCCATCAGACCAATCATAGGACCTAGTCTGACGATTACATCAGTTACCGATACAATTTTGTGGTGACGCATCTCTTCATTTGAAAGAAGCTTTCTGGCAAGTGCATAGCCGGTAAAAGGGGATAAGTCTGCATTTTTCAGTAACTCCATAAATACTTTTTTTTGTGATTTCAACAGACCGCTGTCATTGATAATCGTTTGAAGCTGATTAATATTTTTGTCTTGTATCTTAGCCAGAAGATCTCCGACGTTCAACTTCATTTTTCTTCTAATAAAAATTATTTCGACAGTTATACTGCCTAGTTCAACCGTAACAATTACTATAAAAACAAGTAATACGATAATAGCCGGTAATTTTAACGATGCGGCAATTACATGCAGCGAACTGATAATTGATGATGAAGAAATCATCTTAAGCCACCTCCCGCCTGTCTTTTAGATAGCGAATTATCGCTCCAAAGAAATAGCAAATAACTAATAATACTCCTGCATATACGGTGAGGGTTTTATCAGTTTCCGGCATTGCCAGCGCTACTGCATCCTCTGATATTTCATAAATACGCCAGGGCTGCCTGCCGGGTCCGTCTGCTACTAATAAACCGGTATCCCCATCGACGTTATCTGTCCCACCGCTGCTTTTATCCTTGTCACCTCCATTAATAATACATACTGCTGTTTTTTTACCATTGATTGTACTTACTTTGATAATTGCCTCTTCATCCTTTAAAACGGTAATGTTA